>JAXDKX010000059.1:0-2533 GCA_034666905.1 Chloroflexota bacterium
GGCGGCACGGGTCAGCGCCGGCCACCTCGTCTGCGCGCCATTCGTCACGCTGAGTCCCACGTATCAGGCCATGTCGAGGCTGCTGCAGAGCGGCCGCATCGGGCGCGTCCTGACAGCGCGGGCCATCTACGGGTGGTCCGGTCCGGACTGGGGTCCTTGGTTCTACCAGGGCCTCGGAGGTGGTCCGGTGTTCGACCTCGGCGTCTACAACTTGACGACCCTCACGGGCTTGATCGGGCCCGTTCGACGGGTCGCGGCGATGAGCGGGATCTCGGTCCCCGAGCGTCTCGTCGGAGGGGCCGTCATCGTGCCCGAAGTCGATGACAACTTCCAGATCGTGCTCGATTTCGGCGACGCCGTATTCGGTTCGCTCACCACCGGTTTCACCATCCAGCAACTCAGGACGCCGGCGATCGAGCTGTACGGAAGCCGCGGCACGGTCCAGATGCTCGGCGCCGACTGGCAACCGGCAGGCTACGAGGTCTGGGAGAACGACATCGGCGCCTGGACGCTGATGGCCGAGACCGCGCCCGCGTGGCCGTACGCCGACGGGCTGCGTCATCTGGTGATGTCGATCCGGAACGGGGTTGCGCCGAGCCTCCGCCCTGACCACGCATTGCACGTCCTCGAGGTCATGTTGCTCGCCCTGGAGGCCGGCCGAGATGGGCGGACACGGGACCTGACCACCACGTTTGCACCAAGCGAGACCGCCCAGGTCGCCTCGCCGTGACGACGGCTGAGGGGCTGGGCGTGCGACGAGCCGGCGGTCCGGCGGGCGGCTCGATGCTCGGCCGGGCCAGGCTTGGGACCTGGCGGGCGTGGCTCTTTCTCGGGCCGCCATTCATCGTCATGGCGCTGTTCGTGCTGTGGCCGGTGGTCTTCCTGGCGTACCTGTCGCTGCAGCGCTGGGACGGCCTTGGGCCGAGCACCTTCGTCGGCCTGACCAACTACGCCCAGGCACTCGCCGACGAGCGGTTCTGGACATCGATCGCGAACAACCTGCGATGGTCACTCGCGGCGCTCGTGATCCCGCCGACCATCGGCCTCGGGTTCGCCATCCTTCTGGCGCGGTCACGCGTCAAGGGTCGGGCGTTATTCCGGGTCGTCTTCTTCCTTCCCCAGATGGTCGCCTCGACCGTCGTCGCGGTCATCTGGCGCTGGATCTACGCGCCGAGCGGCCCGGCCAATGCGGCGCTCGGGTTCGTGGGCATCGACGCGCGTCCGATGTGGTTGGCGGATGCCGATCTCGCCCTCGCTGCGATCTTCGTCGCATATGCGTGGGTCACCTACGGCTTCAGCATGCTCATCTTCGAGACGTCGATCCGGGCCATCGACGAGAGCCTGTTCGACGCAGCCAAGATCGATGGCGCGACCTTCAGGCAGGAGGTCCGCTACATCCTCATCCCGGGGATCCGGAGCGCCATCGTCACGGTCCTGATCGTGACCGCGATCTGGTCGTTCCAGATCTTCGACCTGATCTACCTGACCACCAGGGGTGGCCCGGGCGACGCCACCCAGGTCCTCGCCATCGGGATCTATTCGAACACGTTCGCGGCACGCGACGTCGGTCTCGGCGCAGCCATGGCGATGCTCCTCCTGGGCGTGATCGTGTCGCTGGCGAGTCTCATCGCGATCCGGCGCGCTGTCCGGGACACGACCTGATGGCGCTGCTCGGCCAGCGGCCAAGGCTCCGGCTGCGATCGGTTCTCGCGTTCGCGGTCATGGTGGCGATCGCGGCCATCGTGCTCTATCCGCTGCAGATCCTGATCTTCACGGCGTTCAAGAGCGAGGCGGAGCTGGTCACCAACCCGCTCGGCGTGCCGAACGTCTGGACGACCGCCGGCTTCGGTCGAGCCTGGACCGACGCCCGAATGGGAAGCCTGATGGTCAACAGCCTGATCGTCAGCACGTCGGTCGTGATCGGGACGGTAGGGCTCGCGAGCCTCGGAGGCTTTGCCTTCGGGCGCCTTCGGTTCTGGGGGAAGCGCGCCTTCCCGGTGCTCTTGACCATCGGGCTGGTCCTGCCCTTCGAGGTCCTGATGCTGCCGATCTTCTACACCTTCCGCGGACTCGGGCTGCTCGACAGCTACGTCTCCCTGATCCTCCCGCAAATCGCGCTCGGACTGCCGTTCGGGATCCTGCTGCTTCGCGGCTTCATCGCCGACCTGCCCCATGAGCTGTTCGACGCTGGAGAGATCGACGGTGCCGGCCTGTGGGCCCAGTACCGCCACATCGCCATGCCCCTCGCCCGGCCGGCCCTGATCGCCCTGGCAGTCTTCCAGTTCCTGTGGAGCTGGAACCAGTACCTCATCGCCCTGGTCATGGTCCAGCGCAGCGACCTGCGCACGATCCCGCTAGGGCTCAGCTTCTTCATCGGCCGATTCGAGACCAACTACACGGCCCTGGCTTCGGCGGCGGTCATCGCGCTCCTGCCGTCGCTGACCCTCTACATCGTCTTTCACCGGCATGTCCTGAAAGCAAACCTGGCCGGCGCATTGAAGTAGCCAGTGCGTCGCCGAGCGACCAAGGAGGT
>JAXDKX010000060.1:0-4450 GCA_034666905.1 Chloroflexota bacterium
CCACGACGGCTGCGAGGGCAAGTACCTTGGCGAGGCCGGCTGCAATCGCGCCGACGTCGTGGCGGCGGTGACGGGCGACGACGAGGACAACCTCGTCATCTGTCAGATGGCCAAGCACCACTTCGACGTGCCGCGCACGATCGCGCGGGTCAACAACCCGAAGAACGAGGCGCTCTTCCGGCACCTCGGCGTCGACGAGCTGATCAGCCCGACGCGCATGATCCTGGGCTCGATCGAGCAGGACATCCCGGTCCACGAGCTGCTCCACCTCGCAGCCCTCGGCGAAGGTGAGCTCGAGCTGATCGAAGCCCATCTCCAGGCCGGCTCGCCCGCGATCGGGCGGGCGCCACGAGACCTGTCCATCCCGGACGGCTGCTCGCTCTTCGCCGTCATCCGCGATGGCGTCGCGACGCCGCTCCGACCGGACACGATCATGCTCGAGGGCGACAAGGTCATCGCCATCGGCAAGGCCGAATGCCAGGAGCTGCTCCACGACCAGCTGATCGGCGAGGCAGTCGCGGCGGACGCCTGAGCCGTCCGACCCGCGTCACGGCGGGATGTTGCGATTTCTCGATCCGCAATTCATGCAAGGACTCTTGACAACGATATTGTCAGGGTTCTAGGATGCGGTATGTCCGAAATGAGCGCAGCCGAGGTCGAGGCGTAAGCCATGGCGATCGGCCGGCTGGAGCGCGATCCCGAACAGCCCGTCTACGTGATCAGCGTGGCGGCGATGCTCGTGAGCGCGCATCCGCGAACGTTGCGGATCTACGAGGACGAGGGCCTGCTGTGCCCCGCCCGGACGCCGTCCAACATCAGGCTCTACAGCGAAAATGACATCCGGCGGATCACCTGGATCCGCCATCTGACCCGCGAACGCGGCGTGAATCTCGCCGGAATTCGCCTCCTGTTCGAACTCGAAGAGCGCCTCGGCGCTCGAATCCTCGAAGCCCTGTATGCCGAAGGGACCGCCAACGCGGAGGCCGCGCAAGCCTCCTCGACCGATCCCGCGGCGAACCCGCACACCTAGGAGATCCCGATGGCCAAGCGACCGTCCACCCCGGTCGAAGAGCAACCGACCACCCCCGTCACGACCACGACCGTCAAGGGCCCGCGCGAGATCCCGCTCGTCGCCCTCCGGGAGACCGTCATCTTCCCGGAGATGATCGTCCCGCTGCAGGTCGGTCGCGAGAAGAGCGTCAATGCGCTCAATGCCGCCGTCGCCGAAGGCGGCCCGATCGCGCTGGTCACCCAGCGCCAGGCCGAACAGGAAGACATCGGCGATCCGTCCGAGCTGTATACGATCGGTACCCTTGCCAAGATCGCCCAGGTCGTCCAGCTCCAGGACGGCACGGTCCGGGCCATCGTCCAGGGCCAGGGACGCCTGCGCGTCCATGGCTTCGCGTCGACCGAGCCATACCTGCGCGCCACGATCGAGGAGCTCCCCGACGAGAACCCGGGCGGCCTCGAGATCCAGGCGCTGATGCGCACGGTCCAGGCCCAGATCGAGCAGTACGTCGCGAGCGGAGCTCCGGTCCCGCCGGAGGCCGCGGTCGCCGCGCGCAACATCACCGAGCCCGGTCTGCTGGCCGACATGGTCGCGTACAGCCCGGACATGACGACCGAGCAGCGCCAGGAGATGCTCGAGACGATCGACGTCGTAGCGCGCCTCAAGCTCGTCTCGAACTTCCTCGCGCATCAGGTCGAGATCCTCGAGCTGAAGGGCCGGATCCAGTCCGAGGTCAAGTCCGAGATGGACAAGACCCAGCGCGAGTACATCCTGCGCGAGCAGCTCAAGGCCATCCAGCGCGAACTGGGTGAAGACGACCCGCAGCAGGCCGAGATCAACGAGCTGCGCGACAAGGTCGAAGCCGCCGGCATGCCGGACGAGATCAAGACCCGGGCGATCAAGGAGATCGACCGGATGAGCCGGATCCCGTCCGCGTCGCCGGAGGTCGGCGTCATCCGGACCTACGTGGACTGGCTGATCGGCCTGCCCTGGAACGTCTCGACCGATGACCAGCTCGACATCAAGGAGGCCGCCCGCATCCTCGACGAGGACCACTACGGCCTCGAGAAGATCAAGGAGCGAATCCTGGAGTACCTCGCCGTCCGGACGCTGGCCGACGAGATCCGCAGCCCGATCCTTGCCTTCATCGGGCCACCCGGCGTGGGCAAGACCAGCCTGGGCAAGAGCATCGCGCGCGCCATGAACCGCAAGTTCGTGCGCATGAGCCTCGGCGGTATCCATGACGAAGCCGAGATTCGCGGCCACCGCCGCACGTATATCGGCGCCCTGCCCGGACGCATCATCCAGAGCATCAAGACGGCCGGCACCAACAACCCGGTCTTCATGCTCGACGAGGTCGACAAGATCGGGATGGACTTCCGGGGCGACCCGAGCTCGGCTCTCCTCGAGGTGCTGGACCCGGAGCAGAACAACACGTTCCAGGACAACTACCTGGAGGTGCCGTTCGACCTGAGCAAGGTCCTCTTCGTGGCCACCGCAAACCTGCTCGATCCGATCCCGCCGGCCCTCCGCGACCGGATGGAGATCGTCCAGCTGCCCGGCTACACCGAGCAGGAGAAGATCGGCATCGGCAAGCGATTCCTCATCCCCAAGCAGATGAAGAACCACGGCCTGAAGCCGAAGCACATCGAGATCACCGACGAGGCGATGACCGAGCTCGTCCGCTCCTACACGCACGAAGCTGGCGTCCGGAACCTCGAGCGTGAGCTCGCTAACGTCATGCGCAAGGTCGCCCGCCAGGTGGCGGAAGGCCGCAAGCGGAAGACGGTCATCGACCCGAAGAAGCTGGCCGAGCTCCTCGGACCGCAGCGCTTCGAATACGGCGAGCTCGAGTCGGAGGATCAGACGGGATCCGCGACCGGCCTGGTCGTCACCGAAGTCGGGGGCGACGTGGTCGCCATCGAGGTCACCCGGATGGAAGGCCGCGAGGACTTCATCCTGACTGGCCAGCTTGGCGAGGTCATGCGCGAGTCGGCCCGGGCCGGCCTGTCGTGGACCCGCGCCAACGCCCACGCGCTCGGGATCCCGCGCGAGGTCTTCGAGCACAACACCTTGCACATCCACGTGCCGGCGGGAGCCATCCCGAAGGACGGGCCGTCGGCCGGGATCACGATGGCAACGGCCATCGTGAGCGCCCTCACCAACATCCCCGTTCGGAAGGACGTGGCGATGACCGGCGAGATCACGCTGCGCGGTCGGGTGCTCCCGATCGGCGGCCTGAAGAGCAAGATCCTGGCTGCCCACCTGTCGGGCGCCAAGATCGTCATCCTCCCGCGCAAGAACGAGAAGGACCTGCGCGACATCCCCGACGAGATCCGCAAGTCGATCAAGTTGATCCTGGTCGATTCCATGGACCAGGTCCTGGAGGCAGCCCTTCGGCGCAAGCCGAAGGCGCTGGCCCCGGAGCCGCCCAAGGTCGTCACGGGCACCGATCCGCTCGATCCCGAGCCGGAGCCACAGGCGCGCGTCCGTCGGACCAACTTCCCGCCGACCGATCAACCACCGGTCGTGGTGCGGGGAGACTAGCCAGGAGCGGCCGCCCATGGCGGGCACCGGACCCGGCACGCCGGGTATCGAGTACAAGGATTACTACGCCGTCCTCGGCATCGCCAGGACGGCGTCGCAGGCCGACGTCAAGAAGAGCTTCCGCAAGCTCGCCCGCCAGCATCACCCGGACGCGAAGCCCGGGGACGTGGCCGCCGAGCGCCGGTTCAAGGAGATCAACGAGGCCAACGAGGTCCTCGGCGACCCCGCCAAGCGTCGGCAATACGACCAGCTCGGGGCGAACTGGGAACAGATCAGCCGGGCCGGTGGCGCGGCATCGGCCGGCCACCCGTTCGGCGGCTTTGCCGGTAACGGCGGCAACGTTCGCTATGAGTTTCGGACGAGTGGCGACGCCGGCGAATTCTCCGATTTCTTCCGGGTCTTCTTCGGCGACGAGGCGGCACAACCGGGACCGGAGACCGGCGGCCCGGGGCGTGGCACCCGACCGGTCGGTGGCATGGGCTTTCAGGACATTCTGGCGGGCATGGGCCTTGGCGCAGCCGGAGCAGGCGCTCGGGCTCGCACGGCGCCGCCGCCGGCCCATGAAGCGCAGGCCGAGATCAGCCTTGCCGAGGCTTATCACGGGACGACGCGCCTGGTGGAGATCGACGGCAGGCGCCTCGAGGTGACGGTGCCTCGCGGCGCCGACACCGGGACCCGCATCCGGCTCTCGGGCAAGGCGCCCGGCGGCGGCGACCTGTTCGTGGCCATCCGCCAGCTCCCGGACGCCCAGCTCACGCGGCGCGGCGCCGACCTCGAACGAGAATTGCCGCTGACCCTGGACGAGGCGCTCCTGGGCGCAGAGGTCAGGGTCGAGACCCTCAAGGGCAGCATCCTGCTCAAGATCCCGGCCGGAACGCAGGCGGGCCGGACCTT
>JAXDKX010000061.1:0-3261 GCA_034666905.1 Chloroflexota bacterium
CGGAAAGGCGGCGATCACCCACCCCGGGACCCAGATCACGATCCTCGCCTACGGCCTCATGGCCCATTACGCGCTCGAGGCGGCGGACGTCGTCGCGGAGGAGGGGATCAGCGTCGAGGTCGTCGACCTCCGGACGCTCCGACCGCTCGACAAGGAGACCGTCCTCGGGTCGGTTCGAAAGACCGGCAAGTGCCTGATCGTGTACGAGGACAACCGGTTCCTGGGCTACGGCGCCGAGATCTCCGCGATCGTGGCGGAGGAAGCCTTCGACTACCTCGACGGACCGGTATCGCGGGTCGCCGGCCCGGATGTCCCTGGCGTGCCGTACAACCACGTCCTCGAGGACTGGTTCATGGTCAACCCCGAGAAGATCGCGGACGGCGTCCGGAAGCTCGCCGCCTACTGAGCCCGCGCCGCTAGGGCCTCGGCGAGGATCGGTCCAAGCTCGAGGACGGCACCGGCCGTGCGTTCGCGCTCGAGCACCGCCTGCGCCAGCCGGCTCGATGCGGCAGCGATCGGCTCCATGAGGGGCGGGATCTCCGGCAGGTCGATGCCGATTCGGCGCCCTTCGCTCTCGGCGGCGCTCGCCAACCGCACGGCGAGTTCGTCGTCACCCGCTCGCGCAGCGAGCGAGCCGAGGGCCTGCACGGCGACGATCTGGCCGGCGACGTCGCCGTCTTGGACGAACATCTCAGCCGAGCGCAGCACCCATGTCCGAGCCACGTCGACACTGTTCTGGACGGCGTGGGAAAAACCCACGCTCATGAGCACCCAGCTCAATGCGTATGAGTTACCAAGCTCCTCGAGCAATGGCGACGCCTCCTGGAGCTGGCGCCGAGCGGCCACCGGATCGCGGACCATCACGACCGGGTTGGCGCCCATTGCCCACAACGACTCCGCGATGCCGCGACGATCGCCGGCTTCGCGAAACAATCCCAGGGCCTGCGAGCGCATCTGGGTCGCTACCTCCGCGTCGGGCTGCTCGGCGCGGGCGAAGGACAGGAAGTCGTACAGGAATGCCAGGTTGTAGAGCGCCCAAGCTTCGCGATCGCGATCGCCGGCGGCGCGAGCCAGCTCGAGGCTCCGCCGGTAGTGTCGCTCGATGTCCTCGCTTCTCCTCATCCGCAGCCAGTACTCGACGCTGCCGGCCGCCTCCTCCGCCCGGCTGAGAATGACGAGCGGCACCGGCGATGCGTCTGGGTGCTCGGCTGCCAGGAGCAGCCGCGCCAGTCGCGACCTGCCTTCCATGAGGTGGCCGCGCGACTGCCAGAACCGCCACAGATCGGCGCACATGTCGAGCGCTGCGGCCAGGTCGCCGCGCGATTCGAGGTGGTCGAGCGCGGATCGGAGGTTGTCCTGGTCCTCCGCAAGCTGGTCGAGACGCGCTCGGCGGTGCGGCCCGTAGAGCTCGGGCTCCGAACGTGCCGCGAGCGCTCGGAAGACGGAAGCGTGATCCCCAAGCGCCGTCGCTTCCTCGCTGGCCTCGCTCAGCAGCTCGCGCGCATAGGCGCGGATCGTCTCGGGCATGACATACCGGTTCTCCCCATCGGCGCCGCGTCGAACGACGATCAGGCTCCGGTCCACGAGCTCGCCGAGCATAGTGATCGGATCGTTGGCAGCTTCGCGCAGGGACTCGATGGCCTCGATCTCCTCGAGGCGCGCGCCGCCGACGAAGGCCGAGAACCGCCGGAGAAGGACGCGCTCCGGCTCGGGCAGCAGGTCATAGCTCCAGCTGACCGCAGCCCGCAGCGTCCGCTGCCGCTCGGGAAGATCCGGCGCCCGTGTCGTAAGGCTGTCGAGTCGCTCGCCGATCCGGGCCAGGATCGCCCTGGGTGTGAGCAGCCTGATCTGAGCGGCCGCCAGCTCGATCGCGAAGGGCAGCCCATCGAGGCGCTCGCAGATCGCCGCGATGGCTTCGCGGCTCTCGGAGTCCGGTTCGAAGTCCGGCCGAACGGCCCGGGCTCGTTCGAGGAACAGCTCGATCGCCGCATCGGACGCCAGTGGTCGCAGCTGGAACTGCTGCTCGCCGGCGACGTGGAGCGCCGCCTGGCTGGAGGTAAGGACCTTGAGTCCCGGCGCGACGCCGAGGAGGTCTCGAATCACGGCTCCCGCGCCGCTGAGCTGCTCGAGATTGTCGAGCACGAGGAGCGCCTGTCGCTGCGCGAAGTAGTCAACGACGCGATCCTGCGACGGCGTCGAGGTCGCCGTGTCCAGGTGCAGGGCGTGGAGGATTGCCCCCGGGATGAGGTCGGCGTCGCGGAGCGACTCGAGCGGCACGAATGTCGCGCCACCGGAGAATGCTCCGGCCATGACACGGGCCACCTCCTGGACGAGCCTCGTCTTGCCCGTGCCACCTGATCCCGTGACCGTGACGAGGCGCGCCTGAGCGAGCAATCGCTGGGTCGCCTCGAGGTCGGCGTCCCGACCGACGAGGCTCGATAGCGGGGCGGGCATATCGAGGCTGGGGCCGCCGAGCGTCCGCAGCGGTGGAAACGCCGACGGCAGGCCGTCGATGACTAGCTCGAACAAGTGCTCCGGGCGAGGCAGGTCCTTGAGGCGATGCTCGCCCAGGTCGCGCAGCGTCAGGCCGGAAGGCAGACCTGCCTCGACGAGTGCGTGGGTGGATGAGGACAGCAGTACCTGGCCGCCGTGGCCGGCCGCGCCGATACGGGCCGCGCGATGGACATCGACGCCAACGTAGTCACTTCCGGAGACGCTGCCTTCCCCCGTGTGGAGGCCGATCCGCACCGCGATCCGTCCGTCGATCGGCCAGTCGATCGCGGCGAGGCTCCGTTGCCCGGTCGCGGCGGCTGCGACCGCGTCCTGGGCACTCGCGAAGACGACGAAGAAGGAGTCGCCTTCGGTCCCTTGCTCAAAGCCGCCGTGCGCGGCAAAGGCGGATCGAAGGGCGGTGCGGTGCCGCTCGAGGAGGGCCGGCCAGTCGGGCTCGAAACGCTGGACAAGATGCGTCGAGCCCTCGATGTCGGTGAAGAGGAACGTGACGGTTCCAGTCGGCTGAGCTCCGGGCGCGGGCATGGATCCAGCCTAGTCCGACCCTGGCACCGGTGAACGGGAAAAGGCCCGCCGGGGTTTCCCCAGGCAGGCCATCTCGTCGGTGCGACGGGCTAATCAGCCCTTCGCGATCTCGTCTGCGAGCTCCTCGGCGAGTCGGTCGTACGTCGTGAGCGCGCCGCCGATCATGCCGGTCGCGAGTGCTCCCTCGAGGTCCTCGACCGAGGGGAAGCGCGTCCGGGCGACGAT
>JAXDKX010000062.1:0-3131 GCA_034666905.1 Chloroflexota bacterium
GCCCGCCCGGGGGCCCGCGGCGGACTCGCCCAGCCACCCGCGAGGCGATGATTCCCGCACGCTCGGACCTCGCCAACCGGGTCGCGACTGGGCAGGCCGCGGGGCTTCTGGAACACATTCGGGACCCGCTGTTTCGGAACGCGTACACCCTCATCTTCAGCACGGGCCTGACATCCGTCCTCGGCCTGATCTACTGGGTGCTCGTGGCGCGCCTGTACTCGCCTGGAGAGGTTGGCGCGAACGCGGCCGTGATCTCTTCGCTGGTCTTCCTGGCCGGCCTGTCCATGCTCAACCTGCGGCCGCTGCTAAGCCGCTTCATCCCGATCGCCGGACAGCGCAGCGTCCGGCTCGCTGTGAGCGCCTACGCGACCTGCCTGGCCGTGGCCGCGACGGCGGCGATCGTCTATCTCGCCGGCAGCCAGGTCTGGGCGTCGAACGGGCCGATCACGACGCTCCGGAGGGATCCCGGACTCACGCTGCTGTTCGTGGCAGGCACCATGGCCTGGACGATCTTCCAGCTCCAGGACGGGCTCCTGATCGGCCTGCGCGCCACCGGAATGCTGACGATCGAGAACGCGCTGTTCGGCGTCGCGAAAATGGTCCTGGTGGTCGCCTTCGCTGCCCTGACGCTGGTCCCGGGTTACGCGATCACGATGTCCTGGGTGCTGCCGATGGTCGCCGCGGTTGCAATCGTGAACCTGATCGTGTTCCGATGGCTGTTCCCGCGCCACATGCGCGCCCGGCCATTGACCGACCCGATCGTGCGCGCCGCGACGATCGTTCGCCTGGCGGCCGCCGATTACCTGGGCTCGCTGTTCGCGCTCAGCTACGTGGCGCTGCTGCCGGTTATCGTCATCAACGAGGTGGGTGCTGTCGCCGGCGGACGCTTCTACATCGTCTGGGTGATCTCCTCGACCCTCCAGCTGATCGCGCCGCAGATGATCGCGTCGCTCACGGTCGAGACAGCGTCGGACCCTTCCACCTTCCATGTCCAGGGCCGCCGGATGCTCATCGGCATGCTCCGCATCCTCGTGCCGATCGGCGCCGTCGCCGTCATCGGAGCGCCGATCATCCTGTCGGTGTTCGGATCCACGTACGGGGGCGATGTGCGGTTGCTGCAGTTGCTGGTCATCGCGATCCTGCCGTACAGCGTCAACACCCTGTTCATCGCCCTGCTTCGGGTCACCGTCCGGCCGAGGCGGATCGTGGTGATCCAGGCGTCACTGGCCGGCTTGATCCTCGGCTTCACCGTCCTGCTGATCCGGCCGTTCGGCCTGGAGGGCGTCGGGATGGCCTTCCTGGCGGGCCAGTCGATCGTCGCCGCCGTCGTGCTGGCGACGTCGCTCCGACCGTTGCTGGTCCGCGCGCCGGCCAAGAGCTACGCCTCCGACCCGTGAACCGCCCGTCAGGCCGCCCGTCAGGCCGCCCAGGGTCGATGCTGCTCTCAGGGGTCGGCGTCTCGCGGCCCGTCCGAGCCGGCGCGATATTCGAGCAATGGCCCGACCCCGCTGCCCCACGCGTCGAGAATTGGCTCCACGATGCGCCAGGCCTCTTCCGGCTCGTCGGCCTGCAGGAACGACGTCTGATCACCATGGAAGACGGCGTCGATGAGCCTGGCCGAGGCCGGCAGGCCGTCCCATACGGTCGGGGAGGCGACCGTGGCGTCACGGAAGCCGCGACCGTCACCCAGGTCGATCTCCGTCCTGTCGGGCGCCATCTGGAAGCGGACGGTGACGGGCCGGAGGCTGGACTTGCGAACGGCGGCCGAGGTGGGCCGCCGGAACTGGATCTCGATGGAGCGTCGATCGCGGGCGAGCGCCTTGCCGGTTCGCAGGACGAATGGCACGCCGGATCGGCCGGGCAGCTCGACCGAAAACCGGACGGAGGCGAACGTCTCGGTGCCGCGACCGGGATCGACGCCGTCTTCTCCGGCGTAGTCGCCGGCCGGCAGGCCTTGCAGTTGCCCCGCGGTGTAGCGGCCGCGGACGGTCCGGGTCCGGACCTGCTCCCGGGTCAGGCTCGGGATGGCCCGGAGCGCGGCGACTCGCTGGGCGCGCATGGCGTCGTCGCCGGTCGGGTCGGGTCGGTCCATCGCGACGACCGCGAGGAGCGTGAGCAGATGGCTCTGGATCATGTCTCGAAGCGCGCCCGTCCGGTCGTAGAAGCCGGCTCGACCCGCAATCCCCGCCCGTTCGTCCCAGGTGATCGTCACCCGCTCGACGTCGTCGGCGTTCCACATGTCCTCGAGGTCTCCGGCAGCGAACCGCCAATCCAGGATGTTCCGCATCGTCTGGTGATGCAGGAAATGGTCCACGCGGAAGATGTTCTGCTCGTCGACCAGGCTCCGGGCGAGGGCGTTGAGGGCGCGGGCCGCGACGCCGCTCTCGCCGAACGGCTTCTCGATGACGATCCGGCTGTCCCGATCCATGCCGGCAGCCAGCAGGTGGCGGAGAGCCGGCGCGAAGGCCCACGGCGGCAAGGCCAGGTAGGCGATGACCGGACCTCCCGCCAACGCGTCCGCCAGCGACGCTGGATCGTCCAGGTCGGTCCGCATGTAGCGCAGGCTGGCGACGATCCGCTGGCGAGCCTCGGGGGCCACCATAGCGGCGAAGGCCTCCAGCGAGCCCGCCACCTGGGTTCGAAATGCCGGCGTCGTCATCGCACCGCGTCCGACGCCGACGATCTCCAGTGGATCCGGCAGGAGGCGCGCCGCGGCGAGATGCGCGAGCGCTGGCAGGAGATGACGCTGTGACAGGTCGCCAGTGGCACCGAACACGATGATCCGCTCGATCGCCCTCCGGTCGACACGAAGATGAGCGATCGGAATGGTCGGTTCGCGGACGCCATCATCCTGGCCGCCGGCCTGAGCGAGCGCATGGGCGGCACCGACAAGCTGATGATGGAGGTCGGCGGGGCGCCGCTGCTCGCGTGGACCGTGCGTGCCGCTGCCGCGGCGCTTTCTGTCCGCCGGCTGATCGTGGTCGCCCACCCGGACCGGGCAGCCGATCTCGCGAAGGAGTCCTGGATCCGCGCCGTGGGCGCCACGATCGTCATCGGGGGCGCCCGACGTCAGGACTCCGTGGCGGCCGGCGTCGATGCGGCTGATGGCACCGTCGTGCTGATCCACGACG
>JAXDKX010000063.1:0-2842 GCA_034666905.1 Chloroflexota bacterium
TGCGGCGTCGTGATCGGTGACGACACGCGGCCAAGAAGGGCGGGGTAGTCGAACCACGGCTGCGTCCCCGTGACGACGGTGGAGAGCAGCGCGCCGGCCACGACGACGATCGTCGCGACGAGGGCGACGCGCCAGCGAGCGGTCAGGATCGCCCATCCAACGAGCAGACCCGGCTGGACCTTGACGAGAGCGCCCAGCCCGATCGAGCTGCCGAGGACGACGCGGGCGCGAGGACCGCAGGGGTGTCCGGGCCGGTCGAGGACCCGCCAGCCGATCGCGAACAGGAGGAACAGGATCGGCCCGACCTGCCCGAGCTTGATCGAATAGAGGAACGGCCAGTCGAGCGCACCGAGCAGGAGGATCGCCCAGCGCACGGTTCGGGTCACAGGGAGCACCGCGACCCCGGCCGCGAACGCGACGACGAGCAGCGCTGTCCAGGCCCACACCGCCACCTGGCCGCCGATCGCCGCCAGCGGAACGATCGCCAGGGCGAAGGGCGGCGGATAGAGATAGATGGCGAAGCCACCCGCCACATCGACGGCGGGGTCGTACAGGCGCTGGCCATCGAGGAGCCGGCGGGCGGCGCCTTCGTAGGCGTGGAAGTCGTAGCCGAGGGTCGAGCCGGCCGACCAGACGATCGCCGCGGTGCAGCAGACGAGAGCGACGACCGCGAAGATCGGCAGCGCGGCGGCGAGTCGGGCGGTCATGCGGGCACGCGGTCGGAACGGCTCATTCGGACCGCCGCGAGGACGAGGCCGATCGCAACGTAGAGCAGCGGCAGCCAGGCGATCGCGATCGCGGCGACGACAGTCGCCACGGCTGTCATCAGACCGACTCGCTGCGCGATGGCCGGCGCGAGCGCGCGCGATCGGAGGAGCGCGACGATCGCGAACGGGATCAGTGCCGACGGGTAGTGGTACCAGGTGACCGGCAGCACGACGAGCGACGCGGCCGCCGCCCAGGCGAGGCTCTCGACCGGATCCGTCAGCCGGATGGCCGCGACCGCGGTCACGATCAGGGCCAACGCCGCGACGGGGATCTGGAGCGTCCGGGCCAACGCCGAGCCTGAGCCACCGCCGACGAGCAGCGCAAGCTGCGCCGCTGGTCCCGCGTTGCGCGGGTCGACGAGGTCGGCCCGGCTGCCGGCTCCAATGACCGTCACGTAGTCAGCCCAGGGCTGGACTCCGCCGACGAGGAGGCTGACTGCGAACACCGCCACGAGGGTGGCTGCCGCCGCGACAACCGCGCGTCGCACATCGGGCGCACCGACGGATCGGACGAGGAGCCACAGGCCGAGTGAGCCCGGGTGGAGCTTGGCGACCGACGCGAAGCTCGCCGCCGCGCCCGAGCTCGCGGCATCCGCGGTCGAGCCGGCCGGCAGGACGCCGATCAGGATCACGCCGTACAGGAGCGGGAAGAAGACATCGAGGTTCCCGAACAGCAGCCCGATCGCGAACGGGAACATCAGCGGGACGAGGGCGACCGCGGCAACGCCGACGACGATCGGTGAGGCGGACAGCCCGGCCCCGCCGCGCGGGGCGAACCCGGCGCCAAGCCGGGCGGCCAGCGTCCGGGCGACGAAGCCGAGGCCGGCGACCGCAGCGACGGTCCAGGCGACGAACATCACCGGCGACGGAATCGATGCGAAGACCGCCATCGCCTGCGCGACGACCGGCGGGTAGGAATAGAACAGGGCCTCGGCGACGGGGGCCGTGCCGACCAGCATGGCCGGGTCGTACGGCGATCGCCCGGCCGCGACGTTGCGTCCGGCCTGAAGGAGCAGCTCCAGATCGAAACCGGCGGTCGGCGGGTTCGTCGCGCACAGCCGGATCCCGAGCCAGACCAGCCCGATCCAACCGAGGACGCCGACGAGGACGACGAGGCCCGCTGTCCGCGGACTCATTGCACGGACGCTTCGTCGGCGCCGGCTTCGGGCGCGTCGGCGGGCGCCCGGAGGCCGGCAACCAGCGTCATCAACTGGTACACGAGCAGGCGTGGGCTCGCTAGCACCGACAGCGCCACGGCCGCCGCCCAACCCCAGCGCGACGGCGCCAGCCGAACCGCCGCCACCGCCCCCATCACCACGAGCGCCGCCCAAACGACGGGCGAGAAGGTATACGGCGAGATGTTGTGGACATCCCCGACTTGGCCGAGGTTGAACACGCTCGGATAGGCCAGCGTGCCGGCCGGCTCGAGGGCCAGCTGGAGCACGCCGAGGACCGCCAGCCAGATCGCGAACCGCCCGAGTGAGCGCCAATCGCGCCGGCCGATCCACCAGATCGCGACCAGCGCCGGGAACACCTTGAGGTTCGTCGCGAGGGCGACGGACCACGGGCTGCCGATGGCAAGGAGCAGCGTGACCGGCACCTGGGCCTGGCCGATCGTCAGGCTCCAGATGATCGGCAGGGCCAGCATCCCGAACAGGAGCCAGCCGCGCCGGCCCGGCCGGAGGACCGCGATCGTGGCCACCATCGAGCTGAGGACGACGATCTCCCAGATCGCCGCGGCGGCCTCGAATCGGAGGAGCGCAAGCGGCCGGAAGACGACGGCAAGCAACGGTGGATAGCGGTAGAACTCGGCATCGTTGGTTGTCGCTGCCTGGGCGTACAGCGGCAGTCCCTGGTTCAGCCTTGTGGCCGCGTCGTAATAGGCGTGGATATCGACGAGCGGGTCGCTCCGCAGGTGGAGGATCATGGTGTTGATGCCGAGCAGGGTCCCGACGACCGCGGCGGCGAATGCGACTTGATACAGGCGCCGCTCGCGCCGGACCCGGATGGAGGTCGACATCGAGGCCATCGTAGAGGCCGGGCGGGGCCCCGTCTCGTGCTCGGCGGGCACGTCG
>JAXDKX010000064.1:0-3283 GCA_034666905.1 Chloroflexota bacterium
GGCCGGCGATCTCGTCCTCTTCGAGTCCGATGATTTCCCTGAGCACGTAGTGGTTGTCCTCGCCCAGCAGCGGTGCGGAGCGCCAGTTGTCCGGGGCCAGGCCGGCCATCCGGAACGGCATGCCCTCGAACAACGCCGGTCCGATGACGGGGTGGTCAAGCTCGAAGAAGGTGCCATGTTCGGCGATCTGCGGGTCGGTCTCGGTCAGGTCCCGGGCGTTCTGGACGGCGCCGGCCCGGACACCTGCGGCCTGCAGTTGGTGCATCACGGCGTGGCGGTCACGGTTGCCGGTCCACTCGGAAAGGTTGCGGTCGAGCTCGTCCTGATGGGCGAACCGCCCGGACTGGGTGGCGAGAACCGGGTCGGTGGCCCACGCCGGTGAGCCCATCTGCTCCACCAGCGCCTGCCACTCGCGGTCGTCGAACACGGCGATGGCGACCCAGCGATCGTCACCGAGACACGGATAGACGCCGTGCGGCGCTGCTTGCGGATGTTCCAGCCGGTTTCCGGTCGGAAATTCGTCGCTGCGGGTTTTCCGGCCGTTCACGCCGACTTCCAGCAGGATCGGTCCGAGCAATTCGATGCCGGCTTCGAACGCGGATACGTCGATGTCGGTGCCCAGGCCCGTCGTGTTGCGGGCGAAGATGGCCATCAGCAGCGCGGCCGAGTTGTAGTACGCGGCCTGGTTGTCCATGTAGGACAGGCCCCATCCCGACGGCTCCCGTCCGGGCAGTCCGCTCACGAACGACAGCCCGCTGGCCGCTTGCACGATCGGCCGGTAGCTGCGGTAGTGCTGGTGCGGTCCTGAGTGGCCGTAGCCGCTCATGCGGGCGTAGATGACGTCGGGCCGGATCTCGCGCACGCGCTCCTCGGTGAAACCCCAACGCTCCATGACGCCGGGAGCGAAGTTCTCGGTGACGACGCTGCTCACCGAAATCAACCGCTGGGCCAATTCGCGACCCCGCTCGGTGCGCATGTTGATGGTGACGCCCAGCTTGTTGCGGTTGTAGTTGTTGAACAGGCCGCCCTTGTCGGGATCGGGGTTGGGATCCTCGTGGCCGTAGGCCCGGGCCGGCTCGTCCTTGTAGAGCGGCAGCCGGCGGGGCATGTCGATGCGGGCGCGGTCCTCGATCTTGATGACCTCGGCGCCGAAATCGGCCAGCGTCCGGGTCGCGAGCGCGCCCACGCCCATCCAGCAGAAGTCCGCCACCCGCACACCGGCCAGCGGTCCGCGGCGCGGCCTCGGCCTGCGCTCGTGCTTAATACCAGTTGCTGTCATCCTTCGAGGACGGTACCCGGCACCCGGTCGGCCGTCAACAGTTCATCATGATGAATTAGGCGTCATGGCGAGGTTCGTCATTATGATTTTCGGTTGGAACCCCACGATCGGAGTTGACATGCGTCTCGATCTGAGCGCCGACGAGTTGTTGACCACGACGAGATCAGTGCGCAAGCGGCTCGATCTCGATCGTCCTGTCGAACGCGAGGTCGTCGAGGAGTGCCTCCATCTGGCGCTGCAGGCGCCGTCGGGGGGCAACCGTCAAGCGTGGCATTGGGTGTTCGTCACGGAGCCCGGCGCGAAGAAGGTCATTGCCGAGCACTACCGGACCGGCTTCGACGCCGCGTACGGCTCCGACATCGTGCCCGAGATAACCGACCGGGAGCGGCGTATGTGGCTGTCGGCGCGATACCTCGCCGACCACTTCGACGAAGTCCCGATCATGCTCATCCCGTGCCAGTGGGGGCGGGTCGAAGGTGCCTCGAATGAGCGCCAGGCCGGGTATTGGGGTTCGCTGCTACCCGCGGTGTGGAGCCTCATGGTGGCCTTGCGCAGTCGGGGCCTCGGGTCAGCGTGGACGACCCTGCACCTGAGCCACGAACAAGAGGTGGCCGAGTTGCTCGGCATCCCGTACGACCGCTGCGCTCAAGGCGGTCTGTTCCCCATCGCCTACACCAAGGGCACCGACTTCAAGCCCGGGCCCCGCAAGTCCCTCGACGGCATCGTCCACTGGGACAAGTGGTAAGGCCGCCGTCCGGGTTCGTCGCTCTCAGCGCCAGTCGATGAAGTCGAACTGCAGATCGCCGATCTGGCCCTTGTAGAACTCGACCATGCGGAGGATGTGGCGCTCTCCGGCATCACGGGCCTTGACAGCGTGGCCTGCGGAGATCGCCCGGGCAATCTCGGCGTGATCTTCCTCGATCATCTCCTGCACTTGGCGGGGGTCGAGATTGACGACGAAGTGGTGCGTCACGATGTGCCCGATTCCCTGGAGGTTCAGCTCCAACACGCGGTTGCGAGCAAGACCCGCCATGACACTGTGGAAGTCGGCGTGGCTGGAGACGAACGCGGCGAGGTCGTCGTGCTCGTACGCCTCGCTGGTGAGGTACGGCTCCATGGCCGCCCGCACCGCGGCCCGGTCGGGGTGTCGAGCCGCCCGTTCGGCAAGGATGCCGTCGGCCAAGACCCACGCCTCGAACAGCTCGTCGTAGGTCGCGCCGGCCAGGTGGTAGTACAGCGTCGACATGCGGCCGAGGCTGCCGGGGTCGACTCGACCCACGACCGGCCCTCCGCCAGGCCCACGCCGCAGCGTGATCAGCCCTTGCACCTCGAGCAGCCGCAGGCCCTCCCGCAGCGACTCACGGCTGACGCCGTACTGCTCGAGCATCGCAGCCTCTGACGGCAGGTGGTCGCCCGTCCTCAAGCCCTGATCCACGATGTCGTCGACGATGTCGCGGGCGACGGTCTCCGAGGTCTTCAGTGGCCGAAGGGCCCAGTCTCCGGTGGTGATCGGAAGCCGAGTCTGGGCTTCGAGCGCGCTCACGCGTGATCCTTTCCCCCGGGTCCGGACGCGCTGCTTCTCGGACCTGGACGCGGACACGCCGCTGAGGTTACAGGCGCAAACCGGGCTGACCGGTGACCGCTCACGGGCCGCGGGATGGCGCGGGATGCCGGGGGCGGCGGCCGGACGATCAGCGTCTCACGAATACAGACGTGCTCGCGCTCCAAGGTACCGGGGCCGCCGCCTGACTGACGGAGCCATCGATCGGCCCTTCCGTCACGCCCGGCGCTGCGACTCGTCGGGCGCGGACTTCCGCGCTCGGCCCGAGACGAGCGGCCGCACGATCGGCGGCATGACACGCCCGAGGCGCGGCGGACCTCTTCGAGCTCGAGCCCGCAGGCCACGATCAGCTCAGCGGTGGCGCGGTTGCAGCGACAACCGTGCGCGAAGGCCTGACGCGGGTGGGCGAGGCGGTCCTGCGACCGGGCACCTGCAAAGAGCCG
>JAXDKX010000065.1:0-6807 GCA_034666905.1 Chloroflexota bacterium
GACGGCGACGAACTCGCTCGACAGCGTGACGCCGCTCATGAGCCGGTTGTCGGTGTTAAGCGTGACCCGGTACCGAAGGCGCCGCAGCAGGTCGAACGGATGCTCGGCGACGGACGCCGCCGCTCCCGTGTGCACGTTGGAGGTCGGGCACATCTCCAGTGGGATCCGCCGGTCCCGAACGAAGGCGGCCAGGCGACCGAGCTCGACGGAGCCGTCGGCGTGGGTCGTGATGTCGTCCACGATCCGAACACCGTGGCCAAGGCGCTCGGCGCCGGCGAACTGGACCGCCTCCCAGATCGACGGCAGTCCGAACGATTCGCCGGCATGCACCGTGATGTGGAAGTTCTCGCGACGGATGTATTCGAAGGCATCGAGATAGCGCGTGGGCGGATAGCCTTTCTCCGGCCCGGCGACGTCGAACCCGACGACGCCGGCATCCCGCCAGCGGACGGCACACTCGGCGACCTCGACCGAGCGAGCCGCCTGGCGCATCGCGGTGACCAGCATCTTCATGACGATGGGCTGGCCCGCCTCCTCGGCCCTGGCGGCGCCCAGCTTGAATCCCTCGAGATTGGCCGCGACCACTTCGTCGAGGGTCAGGCCACGCTCGGTCGAGAGCTCCGGGGCATAGCGGACCTCGGCGTAGACCACCCCGTCGGCTGCGAGGTCCTCGGCGCACTCCGCGGCGACCCGGACGATCGCGTCGCGCTCCTGCATCACGCCGACCGTGTGCGCGAACGTTTCGAGATAGAGCTCGAGGCTCTTGCGATCGGCGCCTCGGCGGAACCACGCGGCGAGGTCGTCGACGTCGGTTGTCGGCAGGCGGTCGTACCCGAACTCCGCCGCCAGATCGACCACGGTCCCTGGACGAAGGCCACCGTCGAGATGGTCGTGGAGGAGCGCCTTCGGGGCTCGAACGATGGTCGCCAGGTCCGTCACAAGCGGTCCCTCCGGTTGCGGGCTGGGGCGATGGTAGCGCGCGTCTCGAGGCTCGGGCCGGGCGCTATTCGGGACCCTGCTCGGCGTCGAGCCGCTTGCGGGCCGCGGCGAGCGCGGCCTCGACGCGCAGCGGGGCGGTGCCGCCGACGACGTCGCACGAGGCGAGGGCTCCCTCGATCGAGGCGGCCGACCGAAGGGCGTCGCCGATCCCTGCCTCGGCCGCCAGCCCGCCAGCCATCCGGTCGCCGCTGGCGCCGAGGGCAAGGCCGATCATGGCGTCAGGGATCGCGTCAAGGCGAAGTCCAGCCTCGTCCGCCTGGGCCACCAGCGAACCGACGACGTGATGGGCCGTCCTGAACGGGACACCGCGCCTGACCAGCGCATCGGCAACCGCGGTCGCCGTGGTGTGGCCCTCGTTGGTGGCCTCGAGCATCCGGGACGCATCGACGGCCACCGAATCGAGCAGCCCGGCGAGCACGTGGAGGGAGGTCCCATACACGGCCACGGAATCGAACAGTGGACCCTTGTCCTCCTGGAGGTCGCGCTGGTAGGCGAGCGGCAGGCCCTTGAGCATGGCGAGCGTCGCGGTCAAGGCCCCGATGACTCGGGCCGCCCGGCCACGTACCAGCTCGGCCGGATCCGGGTTCTTCTTGTTGGGCATGATCGAGCTGCCGGTGGAGAACGCATCCGAGACGCGGATGAACCCGAATCGCGGGTTCGACCACCAGGTGATCTCTTCCGCCAGCCGGCTCAGATGCACCATCCCGAGCGCCGCCGCGGCGATGGTCTCGACAACGAAATCGCGGTCGGACACCGCATCCATCGAGTTGGCGCTGACGCCATCGAACCCGAGCTCCGTCGCCGTCGCCGCCCGATCGAGCGGGTAGCCCGCTCCGGCGAGGGCACCCGCCCCGAGCGGCGAAACGTTGACGCGACGGCGCGCGTCCGCGAGCCGCCCGCGATCGCGCTCGGCCATCTCGACGTACGCGAGCAGGTGGTGGGCGAACAGCACGGGCTGGGCCGGCTGGATGTGGGTCGTCCCCGGAAGAATCGCCGTTCCCTCGCGTTCGGCAAGCCCGACCAGCGCCTGCTCGAAGGCGACCAGCCCGGCGTCCAGATCGTCGATCGCCCGGCGCGTCCAGAGGCGGAGGTCCGTGGCGACCTGGTCGTTCCGCGAGCGGCCGGTATGGAGCTTCCCGGCCACGGGCCCGACCTTGTCGGCGAGGGCGACCTCGAGGTTCATGTGGACGTCCTCGAGGGTCGGGTCCCATGCCAGGCGACCGGCTGCCACGTCTTCCGCCAGGGCGCGCAGGCCATCGACCAGGGATGCGACCTCATCGTCGGCCAGCAGGCCCGCCCGGCCGAGGCCGCGAACGTGCGCAATCGAGCCCGCGATGTCGTCCGCGGCGAGGGCCGAATCGATCTCGACCGAGCGCGTGAAATCGGCGACGCGAGCATCCGTCTTTTCGCTGAACCGCCCGCCCCAGCTCCGCATCGTCCCTCCTGATGAGGTCCGTATGCTACCCGCCCGCCGATCAGGCGGGATGCAGGCGCTGTGTGGCGACCAGGGCCTCGGCCGGCTCGCGGGAGACCGCGCGAAGACGGGCGGCTGCGTCCTCGGCGGTCAGATCGCGCTGGGTCTCGGCGAGCAGCTCGTAGCCGACCATGAACTTGCGCATCCTCGCGCCCAGGAGCGGCGGGTAGAAGTGGGCGTGAACCTGCCAGCCATCGCCTGCCTCCTCGGCGAACGGCGCCTGGTGCCAGCCCATCGAGTACGGGAACGGGCGCTCGAACAGGCCGTCGTACCGCCCCAGCAGCTCGGGCAGCACCGCCGCCAGGTCGCCCCGAGCCGCTTCGTCGAGCTCGGCCAGGCGTGCCGCGGGATGCTTCGGGATCAACAGCGTCTCGAACGGCCAGGCGGCCCAGAACGGCACCACGGCAAGCCAGTCCCTGGTCTCGACCACGACGCGCGAGCCGCCCGCCTCCTGGTCCACGTATTCGAGCAGCAGGCGGCGCCCGGTCGAGGCCATGTGGGCTCGCTGTGCCGATGCCTCGCGTGCCCCTTCGCCAGGCAACGCCGTGCCGGCCCAGATCTGGCCGTGTGGGTGGGGGTTGGAGGCTCCCATCGCCTCTCCGCGATTCTCGAACACCTGCACCCAGCGGTACTGCTCGCCGAGCTCCGTCGTCTGGTCGGCCCACATATCGACAACCTTGCGCACGGCGTCGGGCTCCATGCCCCCCAGTGTCAGGTCGTGCCGCGGCGAGAAGCAGACCACCCGGCACAGGCCGCGCTCGCCCTCTGCTTGCAGCAGCCCATCGTCGACGATGGCGAGCGTCGTATCGGGCCGGAGCGCCGAGTAGTCGTTGGTGAAGACGAAGGTCTCCGCATAGTCCGGGTTCACGTTGCCGTTGGCGCGCACGTTGCCAGGGCACAGGTAACAGTCCGGGTCGTACTGGAGGGCGACGGCGTCCCGCTCCGGTTCCTCGGCACCCAGCCAGGGCCGGCTGGTCCGGCCGGCAGACACGAGCACCCACTCGTCGATCAGCGGGTTGTAGCGCCGGTGCGGCGCGCCGGCAAGCCGTGCGACCGCGGCGCCGCTCGGTGTCCGGTCAGTGGGCACGCGCTACCTCGAGCGAGCTCCTCAGCGTCTCGGGTTCGACGACGACCAGCGATCGGACGGCGCCGGCCAGGGTCGCCCGTGCGTCCGGTTCGAGCCCGGCGTCCGTGATCAGCACGTCGGCCTGGTCGAGGCGCGCGATCGAGCTGATCCCGATGACCCCCCACTTGGAGTGGTCGGCAACGACGACCAGGCTGCGGCCCGCTTCGATCAGGGCGCGGTCCGTGTCCGCTTCGAGCAGGTTCGGGCAGGTGAACCCGGAGTGTGGATCCATCCCGTGGACACCGACGAAGACGAGATCCACGTGGACGGTGCGCAGGGCCGCCACGGCAAACGGGCCGACCAGCGCATCGGATGGGGTCCGAACGCCGCCGGTCAGGATGATCGTCTGGTCGGCACGTCCGGCCTGGTGGAGGACATCGGCGACCCGGATCGAATTGGTGACGACGGTCAAGCCCGGCACGAAGGCCAGTCGCTGGGCAAGCGCGTACGTGGTCGTACCGGCCGAGACGGCGATGGCCATGCCGGGCTCTGCCAGGGCGACGGCCGCGTCGGCGATGGCGTCCTTCTCCTGCTGCTGGAGGGCCGATTTGGCGGCAAACCCGGGCTCGAACATGGCGTGGCCGACGAGCGAGGTCGCTCCGCCGTGGACCTTCTCCAGGAGGCCACGCTCCTGCAGCAGTTCGAGGTCGCGTCTGACGGTCATGTCGGACACGCCGAGCTCGCGGACCAGGTCCGCGACTCGGACCGCCCCGTCTTCGCGGACGCGATCCAGGATGATCGACTGGCGCTGCCGGGCGAGCATCAGCGGCGCGCTTCCAGGTTGTCTCGGCAGGACACGGTCAGACTGACGCCCCCTTGGTGGTTCGTAGTGAAAGATTGCCGCGCAACGGACGGGAAGTCAACGTATTCGAACATTTATCGATACCCGGCGGCTCTGGACCTTGACACCGAAGGATGCGATGCCGACAATCTGGGCGATCCTGTCCGATTTTGTCGGACAGTCGGAGGAGGAGCACAGACCATGGCAGAACCCACCCGGGTGGATGCGGTCTCTCGTCGGACCGTCCTCAAGGGCCTGGCTGGCGCCGCCGGCCTGGTCAGCGTCCCCGCGATCATCGCCGCGTGCAGCTCGCCTGCGGGATCGAGTGCGCCGAGCGCCGCTGCCCCGTCGGCAGCCGCGAGCGAGGCGGCCAGCGCCGCCGCCTCCGCCGCCGCCAGCGTGGCGACCGGCTCGGTCACCTTCGGTTCCAACTACGACAACGTGGACACCGACAAGAAGGCCATGCAAGCGGTGGTGGATGCGTTCACCGCCAAGACCGGCATCACGGTCACGGTGAATACGGTCGCCCACGGCCCCTTCCAGGACCAGATCAGCTCGTACCTGCAGGGCACCCCGGACGACGTCTTCACCTGGTTCGCCGGCTACCGGATGCGCTTCTTCGCCGCGCAGGGCCTGGCCACCGACATCAGCGACCTGTGGGCCAAGATCGGCTCCAACTTCAGCGACGCCTTCAAGCAGGCGTCCACGGGTGACGACGGCAAGCAGTACTTCGTGCCGTTCTACAACTACCCGTGGGTCGTCATCTATCGAAAGAGCGTCTTTGCCGACAAGGGCTACACGGTCCCGAAGACCGTCGCCGAATTCAAGGCCCTCGGCGACAAGATGAAGAAGGACAACCTCACGCCGCTCTCCTTCGCCGACAAGGACGGCTGGCCGGCGATGGGCACGTTCGACATCATCAACATGCGCATCAACGGCTACAAGTACCACGTCGGCCTGATGGCCGGTACGGAGAAGTGGACCGATCCGAAGACCGCAGCCGTGTTCGCGGCCTGGAAGGATCTCCTGCCCTACCACGCGGACATCACCGGGGCGCTCGGGCGGACCTGGCAGGATGGCGCGAACGCGCTCGTCCAGAAGAAGGCCGGCATGTACTTCCTGGGCACCTTCGCCGGACAGCAGGCAACCGACCCCGCCGATCATGACGACCTCGACTTCTTCCCCTTCCCGACGTTCGGCACGGAGTTCGATACGGAGCTCGGCATCGACGCCCCGATCGACGGCTTCATGCTCACCGCCAAGTCGCCGTCGCTCGCGGCGGACCTCGACGCCGACAAGGCGTTCCTGGAGTACCTCTCGAGCGGCGAGGCCCAGATCACCTTCCTGGTGGCCAACCCGAACAGCGTCGCCGCCGGCAACGACGCCGACGCGAGCGGCTACTCGCCGTTCCAGAAGAAGTCCGCGGAGATCATCGCCGGCTCCGGTGCGATCGCCCAGTTCCTCGACCGCGACACCCGGCCGGACTTCGCCGGGCCCAACGGCATGCAGGGATTTCTGCAGAACTGGCTGAGCAAGCCGGATCAGGACATGACCGCGTTCCTCAAGAGCATCCAGGACTTCTGGGACTCGCTCGCGTAGGATTCCGATTCGCCTAAGCTGACGACCTCGTTCGGAGGTCCAACCGCATGGCCGTCACAACGAACGCCGCCGGCCGCCCCAGGGGCCGGCGGCGCCTCAGCCTCCTCACGCGCCAGGACAAGCTCGTCCTCGGGCTTGCCGTCGGCATCCCGGCGGTCGTGCATATCGCGCTCGTCTGGGTCCCGACGATCGCCTCGATCCTCCTGTCGCTGACGACCTGGAACGGGATCGGCGGCCTCGACAAGATCAAGTTCGTGGGGCTGGACAACTACGTCAAGTTGTTCACGAGCTACGCGCCGTTCTGGCCGGCCCTCCAGCACAACCTGATCTGGCTGGGCTGCCTGCTGTTCATCGCCACGCCGATCGGGATCTTCTTCGCGGTCCTGCTCGACAAGAACATCCGCGGGACCAGGGTCTACCAGAGCGCGCTGTACATGCCGGTCGTCCTGTCGCTGGCGATCGTCGGGTTCATCTGGCAGCTGCAGTACGCGCCCGAGGAAGGGTTCATCAACAACGTCCTCGGGACCAACCACGAGGGCAACCTGATCAGCTGGCTGGGCAACCGCGACCTGAACCTTTGGGCGGTCATCGTCGCCGCCAGCTGGCGGCATATCGGCTACATCATGGTCCTCTACCTGGCGGGCCTGAAGAGCGTCGATCCATCGCTCAAGGAGGCCGCGGCGATCGATGGGGCGTCCGAGCGGCAGGCCTTCTTCCGGGTCGTCCTCCCGGTCCTCAAGCCGATCAACGTGGTGATCCTCGTCATCACGATCATCGAGTCGCTGCGGGCCTTCGACATCGTCTACGTGATCAACAAGGGGCTCAACG
>JAXDKX010000066.1:0-4182 GCA_034666905.1 Chloroflexota bacterium
CGGTGCGGATCGGCGTCAACGGCGGGTCGCTGAACCAGGAGCTGGTGCTCGCGAAGATGCAGGAGAACACCGACCGCGATCTCGGGAAGTCGTCCGAGGAGATCATCAACGAGTGCATGGTGCTCTCGGCGATCGAGTCGACGGCGCTGGCGATCGAGAGCGGCCTGCGCACGGATCAGATCATCATCTCGTGCAAGACCTCGCGGCCGCGCGATCTGATCGCGGTCTATCGCGCGCTGTCGAAACAGACGGATCAGCCGCTGCACCTCGGCCTCACCGAAGCCGGGATGGGCACCAAAGGCTTGGTCTGGTCGTCGGCGGCGATGGGCGTGCTGCTCAGCGAGGGGATCGGCGACACGATCCGCGTCTCGCTCACACCGCGGCCGAACGGCGATCGGCGCGAAGAAGTCTACGCCGCCTGCGAGCTGCTGCAGGCGCTCGGGCTGCGCTCGTTTTCGCCCAGCGTGACCGCGTGCCCCGGCTGCGGCCGCACCACCAGCAGCACCTTTCAGGAGCTCGCCGAGCGGATTCAGGACTACATCCGCGAGATGATGCCGACCTGGAAGACGCAGCGTGAAGGGGTCGAGGAGATGACGCTCGCGGTCATGGGCTGCGTCGTCAATGGCCCGGGCGAATCCAAGCACGCCGACATCGGAATCAGCCTGCCCGGAACATTCGAGGAGCCGGTGGCGCCCGTCTTCATCGACGGCCGCCTCGATCGCACCCTGCGCGGCGACGGCCTGGTCGGCGAGTTCATCGAGATCCTCGAGGACTACGTCGCGCGGCGTTTCCCGGCGCCCGCCGAATCGGCCACACCCTGATCGAGGCGCGTTGCGGTCGTCCACGCTCCCGGGTGTATACTTTCGGCAACTGAACGGCCGCTCCGGGACGTGGGTGACCCCCACGTTTCTTTTTTGAGCGGCGCACATACGGACTACGCACACGGAACGGAGGCCATCGTGAGTCGTGACTTCGTCGGTGCCCTCCTGCAACTCAACGCCGAGAAGCAAATCTCGCGTGAGCAGCTGATCGGGGCTGTCGAGGACGGCATTCAATCTGCCTATCGGCGAGTCGCCGGGGATGAGGACATCCACGTCCGGATCGATGCCGAGACCGGCAAGATCCGCGTCTTTCGCGCGCGCCGTGTTGTCGGCGAGATCGAAGACGAGTTCACCGAGATGACCGTCGAGCAGGCCAAGACGCACGATCCAGAGGCATCTCTCGGCGACCTCGTGGAGACCGAGCAGCTCGACGGCGACGTCTTCGGCCGGATCGGCGCCCAGACCGCGAAGCAGATCTTCCTGCAACGGATCCGCGAGGTCGAGCGCGACCAGGTCTTCGACCAGTTTGCGAGCCGCGAGGGCGAGCTGATGACCGGCACGGTCAACCGCGTCGAGCCGCGGGCGATCATCCTCGACGTCGGCAAGAACGTGGAAGCCATCCTGGCGACCACGGAGCAGTCCGCGCTCGAGCACTACCGGATCGGGCAGAACGTCAAGGCCTTCGTGCTCGAGGTTCGGCGCTCGACCAAGGGCCCGCAGATCTTCGTCAGCCGAACGCACAAGGGGTTCCTGCGGCGCCTGTTCGAGCTCGAGGTGCCCGAGATCCACAACGGGACCGTCGAGATCAAGGCAATCGCACGCGAGGCGGGCAGTCGATCGAAGGTGGCCGTTGCTTCCCGCCAGGAGGGTCTCGACCCCGTGGGTGCCACGGTTGGGCAGCGCGGCGCGCGCGTCCAGGCCGTGGTCGCGGAGCTGTCGGGCGAGAAGATCGACGTCATTCCGTGGAGCGACGACCCGGCGGTCTTCGTGGCCAATGCGCTGAGCCCTGCGCAGGTCATTTCCGTCGACATCGACGAGGAGCACCGGATCGCGAGCGTCACCGTCCCCGAGCGGATGCTGTCACTGGCGATCGGCCGCGAAGGCCAGAACGCGCGGCTTGCAGCGCGCCTGACCGGCTGGCGAATCGACATCCGCAGCGATGTCTCGGTCGCCGAGGCACGAGCTGCCGCAGCGTCGGAGGCGGCCGGGGCACGACCGGCCGGTGATGCCGCCCCCGCGCCTGCGAAGGCCGGAGAAGCCACGCCGTCCGAGATCGAGCCGAAGCCGAAGCCGAAGCGGGTCGCCGCCAAGGGCGGCGCGGCAACGGCCGCCGCTGCCGAAACCGCCACCACGGAGGGCGCCGGCACCACGAAGGTCGCCGGCTCGACGGCAGCCGCGGCCAAGACAACGCGTGCGACTCCAAAGGTCGCCGCCTCAAAGGCCGCCGCTGCGAAGGCCACGATCGCCACCCCGAAGGCGACAGCGCCGAAGACCGGTGCTACCAAGACGCCAGGTGCGAAGGCCGCTACCGGGACGGCGAAGCCCGCCGCCGCCAAGACAACCGCCCCGAAGGCCGCCGCTGCCAAGCGAGCGACCAAGAAAGCTGCTGCGCCCTCCGAAGGAGTGGCGTCGTAGACCGGGTGTCCAGGGCGGCCGTTCCACGGCGCGCCCCAAGTCGATCCTGCGTCGCCTGTCGGACGGTGAGCCCGAAGCGGGAGCTCATGCGCCTCGTTCGGACCCCTGACGGCGCCGTGGTCGTCGACCCGACCGGGCGGCTGGCCGGCCGCGGGGCGTACGTGTGTCGCATGGCCGACTGCCTCGACAAAGCCATTGCCAAGGGTGCCCTCAGCCGGGCACTCAGAACCCCACTTCCGGCTGGCGTGCGAGCGTCGCTGGCCGGGAGCATCACCGATCACACCGTTGAAGGAGGAGCCCGTGGCCAGGAGTAGGAGCGGCACCCGCGGCCGGCGCGGTCCGCGCAAGCCGCCGCGTCGCGATGGAGCATTCAACCCGGCCGGGGTGCAGGTGGCGGACCCTCGTGAGCGTGGCGCGATCGAGCTGCCCGGCACGATCACCGTCAAGGAGCTCGCCGAGCTGCTCGGCGTCAATCCCGCAGACATCATCCGCGAGCTGATCAAGAGCGGCATCTTCGCCACGATCAACCAGCTGGTCGACCGCGATACGGCGTCGCTCGTTGCTGGCGAGCTGGGCTACGAGGTGGCCGAAGCCGTGCAGGCCGCGGGCTCGAACGGCGCCGACAATGAAACGGACGGCCCGATCGCGGAGGCGACCAAGGAGGTCCTGTTCGAGGACGACGATCCGTCGCTCCTCCAGCCGCGCGCGCCGATCGTCACGGTCATGGGTCACGTCGACCATGGCAAGACGAGCCTGCTCGATGCGATCCGGACGACCGAAGTCGCCGCCGCCGAGCGCGGTGGCATCACCCAGCACATCGGAGCCAGCGAGGTCACGCACGATGGCAAGCGCGTCGTCTTCCTGGACACCCCAGGTCATGAGGCGTTCACCGCGATGCGTGCGCGCGGCGCGCGAGTGACGGACATCGCGGTGGTGGTCGTGGCGGCAGACGATGGGGTCATGCCGCAGACGCTCGAGGCCATCAGCCACGCGAAGGCGGCCAAGGTCCCGATCATCATTGCGCTGAACAAGATCGACAAAGCCGACGCCAACCCTGAGCGGGTGAAGACCGAGCTTACCGAGGCCGGCATCGTCGTCGAGGAGTACGGCGGTGACGTGCCGATGGTGCCCGTGTCCGCCAGGACCCGGGTGGGCCTGGACGCCCTGATCGAGATGATCCTGCTGGTCGCGGACCTTCAGGAACTCAAGGCGAACCCCAAGCGATCGGCCGTGGGCACGATTATCGAGGCGCAGCTCGACAAGGGGCGCGGTCCGGTGGCGACCGTCCTCGTCCAGACCGGCACGCTCAAGGTCGGCGACATCATCGTCGTGGGCGAAACGTTCGGGCGCGTCCGGGCGCTCGAGAACGACAAGGGCAAGCGGGTCACCAGGGCCGGTCCGGCAACTGCCGTCGTCGTGCTCGGCCTCGCAGATGTCCCGCAGGCCGGCGACATCCTGCGCGTCGTCGCCGACGACAAGGAAGCGCGGACGATGGTCGAGACCCGCAAGGCGGCAACCGCGGCCCGAGTCGGGGAGGGGAGTGGCCGAGCCACCCTCGAGGATCTCTACAGCCAGATCCAGGCTGGCCAGGCCAAGGAGCTGCGGATCATCCTCAAGTCGGACGTCTCGGGCTCGCTCGGTGCGATCACTCATGCGCTCGAGCAGCTCGATCAGGAGGACATTCGCCTGAATATCCTCTTGCAGGGCGCGGGCGACATCACCGACA
>JAXDKX010000067.1:0-6421 GCA_034666905.1 Chloroflexota bacterium
CGGGAGCAGCAGGCCCTGCAGGTTCTGCGAGGCCACGATCAACGGGAGCAGGTCCAGGCCGGGCAGCAGCACGATCAGCGCCCCGGCGACCAGCACGAACGTGTAAATCGAAAAGAACGCGCGGGCATCGACAAACCGCTTGTCGACGCCGGATTCCCAGCCGAAGGCCTCGCAGATCACGAACGCCGTGGAGATGGGCATGATCGTCGCCGCCAGGACGCTCGCGCCGAAGAGGCCGAGGGCGAAGAGTGCCTCGGCCAGGCGCCCGGCCACCGGTTCGAGTGCGCGGGCCGCATCCGACGCCGAGGTGATCGCGCCGCCGGCTGCGCCGATCGTCGTCGCGGTCGCGACCACGATGAAGACTGCGATGACGTTGGTCCAGATGGAGCCGCCGATCGCATCGGCCCGTTCGAGGTTCAGCTCGTCCTCGCTGATTCCCTTCTCGGCGACGGCGCTGGTCAGGTAGAACTGCATGTACGGGGTGATCGTCGTGCCGACCACGGCGACCATCAGCAGCAACGTCGCCGGTCTGAAATCGATCGACGGTGTCACGAGCGCCCGTCCGACCTGGCCCCAGTCCGGGTGCGCCAGGATGGCGGACGCGATGTAGGCGAGGAAGACGACGATGACCGACAGAAAGACGCGCTCGATCGTCCGGTAGCTGGCCTTGATGACCAGGACCCAGATCGCGACCCCCACGACCGGCACCACGAGGTATCGGGAGACCCCGAAGATCTCGAGCGCCGCGGCCGCCCCGGAGAATTCCGCAACCGTGTTCGCCACGTTGGCCAGCAGCAGGATCGCCATCGCGAAGGCGGTTGGGCGGACCCCGAACCGGTCACGGATCAGGTCGGACAGGCCCTGGCCGGTAACAACGCCGAGGCGCGCCGCCATCTCCTGGACGATCGCCAGCACCACGATCGTGATCGGGAAGAGCCACAGCAGCGACAGGCCGCTCTGGGCGCCCATCACGCTGTAGGTCGTGATGCCGCCGGCGTCGTTGCCGGCGATGCCCGCGATCAGGCCTGGTCCCATGACCGCGAGGAACGCGACGAGGCCGCGTCGGCCGCGAAACCGCCCGCGAAGGCGCAGGTACTCGCCGCCGAGGAGACGGTCGCGCAGGCGTGCCAGCCGCAGCCGCACCGGTCGGGTTAGCTCCGGGCTCCGGCCGGGCGGACCCGTCGTCGCCAGCTGGCCGGAAGGATGGTGTCGATGGCGTCGTCGACGGTCACGATCCCGACCATTCGCCGATCGGAATCGACCACGGGGATCGCCAGAAGGTTGTAGCGGGCGACCATGCCGGCGACCTCATCCCGGTCCGCCAGCGCTTCGACGGCCACCGGGTCCGCGATCATCACCTCTCCGATGGGCGTCTCGGGCTTCGCCACGATCAGGTCGCGCAGCGAGAGCACCCCCACCAGCCGCCCGGCAACGTCGACGACGTAGACGTAGTAGATCGTCTCGGCGTCGGGCTCCAGCTCGCGGAGCCGCTCGATCGTCTGGGCCGCCGTCAGGTGGGCCTCGACCGCGACGAACTCGGTGGTCATCGTCCCGCCGGCGGTGTCCTCCGGATAGGCGAGCAGGCCGCCGAGCTCCTCGGCCTCGTCGCGCTCCATGAGGGCGAGCAGCTCCTCGCGGGTCTCGTCGGACAGATCGGCGACGAGATCGGCGGCGTCGTCGGGCGACATCTCCTCGAGGATGTCGGCCGCACGCTCTGGCGCGAGCCCCTCGAGGACCTCGACCTGGGTGTCCGGTTCCATCTCCTCGATGGCGTCGGCCGCCGCTTCGTCGTCGAGGGCCGCGAGCACGCCAGCCCGATCGCGCGGCGCCAACTGGTCGATGATGGTGGCCAGGTCGGCGGGGTGCAGCTCGGTCAGGCCGGCGTGCGGGACGCGCAGCTTGATCGAGGCGACGCTGGTCTCGACCGGGTCCACGTCCTCCCAGTCGATGTAGCGCTCAGGTGTCGGCAGCTTCAGGTTGCGGGCGAGCGTGAGGTAGGCGCCCTCGATCCCGAGGCGGCGGAGCAGGCCGGCCGCTCCCACGTCGACCGCCACGAGGTGCAGCTTGCCGTCCACGTCGTCGAGCCGCAGGTCATTGACCCGGACGACCTTGCGTCCATCGATGTCGACGATCTGCTTGTCGAGCAGGTCTTCGCGCAGCAGGAACTCGTCGTCGCGCTGCTGGAAACGGGTGATGTCGATGGTGGGCGTCGACAGCCGGGCGCCGGACGCGTCGAAGCTCGCCACGTGCGACCAGGGCATGAAGATCCGTCGTCGATCGGTGGCGACGACCAGTCCGGTGACGGCCGGATAGCGGTCGCCGACCGCGACGATCAGATCGTCGACCTTGCCGAGGGGCTCGCCGGCCGCGTCGAGCACCGGTCGACCGATGGCCTGGCTCAGATACAGCATGGATGCCACCTCACGAGCGGGACCGGCCCGCCCCGGTGGCTCGACCCGATCCCGGGTCGCGATCAGCCGTCAGGAGGCGGGACGGACGGAGGGCCTGGTGATCGCGGCGCGCCCGGCGCCGCAGCGACTGGGACCGTCGTCCACGGGGAGTGCTGACCTCGCGATGCGAAGCTGGACCGTCGCGCTCCGCGGGAAATGGCGACGCGGCGGAGTGTAGTGCGCGGCCTGTTCCACGGTCAACGGCGGGACGTTCTTCCTATCGGCACCCCGGACCTATGGCGACCACTCCGCGGGGCTGTCCGGTGCGACCATCCTTTCGTGCGCGCGCTGCAGCAACTGGTCGAGGATTCCGTCGAGCCGGAGGAGGACGCCCCCGCTCGAACCGCGATTGACGACCTGATCGAGCGCGGCGAGCCGAATCTCGAGGCCGATCCGGCCGGCCGCCTCGCGGCGGTCCTCGGCATCGCCGGACGATTGGCCGCGTCCCACGACCGCGAAGAGCTCTTCCGGATGATCGTCGACGAGACCAAGCGGAACCTTCGCGCGGACGCCACGACCATCCGCATCCTGCGCGGCGAGCACCTCGAGCTGACTGCGTGGGCCGGTGTCTTGGACGAGATCGCCGGGCGTCTGCCCGCCTTTCGCAGTGACGAGGGATGGCCCGGGGAGGTGATCCGCACCGGGCGTGTCCTTTCCTGGCCGGACGTTCGCGCCGTCGAGGACCGAGGGTTCGAGCTGTACGGTGGGTTCTACGACATCGTCGGTCTGCTGATCGCGCCACTGATCCACCACGGCCGGGTGATCGGGGCCCTCTCGGCCTCCACGGAGCAGCCCAGGATCTGGACCAGCGCGGACGTGGCCTTCATCAGCACGCTCGCCACCCACGCCGCGATCGCGCTCTCCAACGCCGAGATCTTCGAGCAGACAGAGAAGCGCGCCGCCCAGCTCGAGATGCTCCAGGCAGCGTCAGCCCGGATGAGCCGCGCCGGAAGCGTCGAGCAGGTCGGCCGGACCGTGGTCGAGGAGACCCGCCGGATCATCGACTACCACAATGCCCGGGTCTACCTGATCGAGCCCCCCGACCGCGTCGTCCCGATCGCATTCGAGGGCTCGGTCGGTGCCTACGAGCAGGTCGACATGAACGTCCTGCAAACGCGTATCGGTGAAGGCTTCACCGGCTGGGTCGCCCAGCACGGAGAACCGATCCTGGTCAACGACGCGGAGGGCGACCCACGCGGCCGGACGATCCCGGGTACCGACGACGTCGACGAGTCGATGCTCGTCGTGCCGTTGCGCTACGACGAAACGACGATCGGCGTGATCACCCTGTCCAAGCTCGGCCTCAACGGGTTCGGTTCGGACGACCTGCGCCTGCTCACGATTCTCGCCGACCAGGCAGCCACGGCTGTCGAATCGGCGCGGCTGCTGACGAGGACCCAGGATCTCGCCGGCGAGATGCGCCGGCTCCTCGACATGAGCACGGATCTGTCCACCAGCCTGGATCCCCGCCAGGTCGCGGAGCTCATCGCCGGCCACATGGCCCGAGCGATGCGCGTGGACGAATGCGCCATCAGCTACTGGGACCGGCCGGGCGATCGAGTGGAATCCCTCGGGTACTTCCCGCCGTTGCTGATCAACCAGATGGAGCCGTTTTTCGAGGTCTCGGGCTATCCGGCCACGCTTCGTGTGCTCGACCGCCAGGAGACGATCCTGATCGACGCGGACGACCCCGATGCCGATCCGGCCGAGGTCGCGCTCATGCGCGGTGGAGGTCACCGAGCGTTGGCCATGCTGCCGCTCGTGGCCAAGGGCCAGTCGATCGGCCTGGTCGAGCTGTTCTCGAAGTCCGCCATCGCCTGGAACGACGAGCTCCTGGGCCTCGTCCGCACGATGGCCAACGAGGCGGCAATGGCGCTGGAGAACGCCCGGCTGTACGAGGATGCCCGGAAGCTCGCCGACCGCGACCCCCTGACCGGCTTCTACAACCACCGGTTCCTGTACGAGCGCCTCGGGGAGGAGGTCGTCCGCACCCAGCGAGGACGGCGCCCCCTGAGCGTCCTGATGCTCGATCTCGACGACTTCAAGCTGGTCAACGACACGTTCGGCCACCTGTTCGGCGACCGGGTCCTGACATGGACGGCGGAGCTCATCCGATCCACCCTCCGCGCGTCCGACATCCCGGCCCGGTACGGGGGAGACGAGTTCGCGATCATCCTGCCCGAGACGGACGATATCGAGGCCCGCCGGGCCGCGGACCGGATCATTGAAGCGTTTCGCGAGCATGCCTTCGTCGGCGAGCAGCGCGGACCGGTGCCGATCGGCGCGTCGATCGGCGTGGCGACGTATCCAGGCGACGGCCGGACCGCGACGGACCTGATCGGCGCAGCGGACCGGGCGCTCTACCGGGTGAAGCGCGACGGCGGCCACGACGCCGCCGGGGCCGAGGTCAACGCCGCCTGACCCGAGGCTGACGCTGCCTCGGGGTTGGCGTACGAAAGTACCAGTGGACGTGCGGACGCCGGGCCGCCATCCTGATATCTCGAAGTGACTGATCCCCCCAGCCTGCCGGCCGCACCGCCGGAGGCGACCGACCGCCGGATCCGGCGGTCCTGGTGGATCTTCGCCGGCTCCTTCATCGGCCTCGGCGTCCTCGTCGCGATTCGCGTGGCAACCTCACAGGCACACCCGATCGACTGGGCGATCGTCGGCCTGTTCATCGTGGCCGGGATCGTCGCGATCCTCCACCGTGAGGCCGTTTCAGCGCTCGAATCGGCGCGCCGGGCCGAGACGGAGTCCTTCGCCCGGATCCTGTCCGGCCTGTCCCGGTCGATCTCCCCCGACGCCATCCTCGGCGCCATCGTCGACGAGCTGGCACGCGCGACCGACGCCGACCACATCGTCGTCGTCCGGCGCCGTCCTGACGCCCGGGTCCTGGACGCCACGCTGGTCAGCGCCCGGCCCGGGGTTGCTGACTCGAGCACGCAGCTGCCGATCGCCGATCTCGAGGATCCGGTCTTCGACGTCGGTCCGCTCCCGGAGCTGGAACCGGCCAGGATCCCCGTGATGGCCGAGGTCGGCCGCCCCGTCGCTGCCGGGGTAGACGCCCGAGCGCGGCTCGAAGGCCTGGTCGGTCGCGGCGGGCGAGCGCGTGCCGATCTCCCGGGCTGGCTTGGCGGGACCCCGGCGCGCAGCGTCGGGACCGTCCGGACGCCAGGGCAGTTGCACGAGCGCCGGGAGGGGCAGCTGGTCGCCGACCGGATTGCCGCCCGCGTTCGGCGCGTCTACGGGCTGCGTCGCACGCTGGCGGCCCCGCTGACCTCGGACGACGGCGTGGTCGGGGCCATCGTCCTCTCGCACCGGACCGGCGACACCTGGTCCGCAACGACCCGCAGGTTGCTCGGGGGCGCGGCCGACGAGGCATCTGCCGCTCTTGCGCGTGCCTATTCGCATCGCGATGCCGAGGCGCGAGCCTCGACCGATGCGCTCACCGGCCTCCCGAATCGGCGGTATTTCGACGAGTTCTGCGGGCTCCTCGCCCGCCGGCGGCGATCGGGCGACGCGGTCGGCGTGCTGATGGTCGACATCGACCGGTTCAAGCTGCTCAACGACCGGCACGGTCACGCCATCGGCGACGAGGTGCTGCGCGCGGTCGGGGGAGCGATCGTGTCGGCCGTTCGCGAGGATGACGTGCCCGCCCGCTACGGCGGCGAGGAGTTCGTGGTCCTCCTTCGAAATCCGGGTCCCGCGATCGCCTTCGAGGTCGGTGAACGCGTTCGCTCGGCCGTTGCCCAGCTGGATCTCTCGCCCTTCGGCGTCGACGGGGTTAGCGTCTCGGTAGGCGTCGCGGTCTCGGACCACGCCGACCAGCCGATCGCCGACCTGATCGTGTTGGCCGATCAGGCCCTCTATCGTGCCAAGAAGGCGGGTCGGGACCGCGTCGTCGCCTCCTGAGCCCGGTTCGGCGGGCCCAGCCGCTACCATCGGGCGGTGACCACCGACCAGGCCGACCT
>JAXDKX010000068.1:0-4113 GCA_034666905.1 Chloroflexota bacterium
GCCAGGCGTGCGAATGAATGGCGCGGTGTCCGGATCATCCCTTTCTCTCCTCTTGTTCGGTTGCCGGGGAAGATGCTCCCGGCCTGGCAGTGCATGTCGATTGGTGGCAGAAGTCGCGCCTGACTCGTCACTGCATCCTCATCCCCCTCCATCCTGGGCGGATGAGGCAGAGACGTCGTCCCGACCTGGGTCGGTCACCGGCCGCAGCCAGGCCGTTGCATCGGGCGGGAGGAACCCACCGATCAGATCGGAGCTCGAAAGCAGGATCTCTGCGTGCGTTGGAAGTTCGACGCTCGCGGAGGAAAGGTTCGTGATGCTCACGAATTGATCTCCGCGGCCAAAGGCCAGGACGTCGCCGTCGGATGGAAGCCAGGTCATGGGTCCATCGCCCAGGCCCGGCTCGGTCCGGCGAATACGCAGCACCGACCGATAGAGGTTCAGCATCGAATCGGGGTCGCCCTGCTCCGTTTCGACCGTGAGGTCCGCCCAGTTCGACGGCTGCGGAAGCCATGGCTCGCCTCGCGCGGTGTCCGGGCTGAACCCGAACGGCGGCTCGGAGCCCGACCACGGCAGCGGGACCCGGCATCCGTCGCGGCCCGGATCGGTACCGCCGGACCGGAAGTACATCGGGTCCTGGAGGCGGTTGGCCGGCAGGTCGTCGACTTCGTCGAGACCCAGCTCGTCGCCCTGGTAGATGTACAGGGAACCGGGCAGCGCCGCGGAAAGCATGGCCGCGGCCCTGGCCCGGCGGCGGCCGAGAACGAGGTCCGTTGGGGTGCCATGACGTTTCGTCGCGAATGCAAAGGACGAATCTTCGCGACCGAGCCGGGTGACGGCGCGCGTCACGTCGTGATTCGAGAGGACCCAGGTTGCCGCGGCGCCGACGGGCGCGTGCGCGGCGAGGGTGCTGTCGATCGAGGTCCGCAGGCTGGTCGCATCCCAGGGGCGGCCCAGGAAGTCGAAGTTGAATGCCGTATGCAGCTCGTCGGGACGAAGGTACCGAGCGAACCGCTCCATGTCGGGCAGCCAGATCTCGCCGACCAGGATGCGGGTGCCCGGGTAGGAGTCGGCGATCCTCCGCCAGCTTCGATAGATGTCGTGAAGCTCGTCGCGGTCGACCGTGGGGTGCCCGCCCGGCACCGGGTCGACAGGGATCTCCGGCAGTGTCGGGTCCTTGACCAGGAGCGCCGCCGAGTCGATCCGGACGCCGGCGACGCCCCGATCGAACCAGAAACGCAGGATCTCCTCGTGCTCGCGAACGACGTCGGGGTGACTCCAGTTGAGATCAGGCTGGCGCGTGGAGAAGAGATGGAGGTACCACTCGCCCGGCGTTCCGTTCGGATTGGTCGTCCGGGTCCACGTCGAGCCAGAGAAGTTCGACGGCCAACTCGTTGGCATCTCGTCGCCATTTCGGCCGCGACCCGGGTGGAACCAGAACCTCGCTCGCTCAGGCGATCCGGGCCCGGCGGCAAGCGCCGCCTGGAACCACTCGTGCTCGTCCGAGACATGGTTGGGAACGACGTCGATGATCGTCCGGATCCCGAGCTCGAGCGCCTCGGCGATCAGTGCCTCTGCCTCTGCCAGCGTGCCGAAGGCCGGATCGATCGCGCGATAATCGGCAACGTCGTAGCCGCCATCAGCCATCGGCGACGAATACCACGGCGTGAACCACATGGCGTCGATGCCGAGATCACGCAGGTAGGGGAGCTTCGATCGAACGCCTGCGAGGTCCCCGATGCCGTCGCCGTTCGCGTCGGCGAAGCTCCGCACGTAGACCTGGTAGATGACCGCGTCGCGCCACCATTCGTCGCCAGCGAGCAGCATCGACAGGTCCGGGACGGGCCCGCCCGTTGCCCGCAGCGTCGTCGGGCCGGTCATTACCTGCTCGGTCAACGGACCTTCCTTCAAGGCGGTGATCGCGATTCGCGATACGGCGGGGCAACGTCGTTGCTTCCGGGGCGCAACGTAGCATAGTCAACTTATCGATGCAAGAACTTGACAACAATTGGCCGGAGACACGACAGCGTCCCTCGAGCGCAGGGCGCCAACGCACGCGTGGGTCGCCATGCGGCGGGCGGTGGCGCCCGTCAGGCGGGGGCCGTGGAGCCTCGGACGACCAGCTCAGGCTCGAAAAACAGCTCGTCGAGCGGGACCGGGGTGCCGGCGATCTGGCCGACGAGGAGCTCGATGACCAGGCGGCCCATCGATTCGATCGGCTGGCGCACCGTCGTGAGTGGCGGGTCGGTGCAGTTCATGAGGGCGGAGTCGTCGAAGCCCACGACGGAGACGTCTCCTGGCACGGTCAGGCCAGCTCGTCGGGCCGCGCGGATCGCGCCGAGCGCCATCGGGTCGCTGGCACAGATGATCCCGGTCACCTTCGATTTGAGGAGGCCCGTCGCGGCCGTCTGCGCGGCCTCGAGCGAGTAGAGCGAGTGGGCGATCTGGTCCGACCGGAGCGGGATGCCGGCTCGGACCGCAATCGCGCGTGCGGCCGCCAGTTTCCGGCTCGACGGAACGTGGTCCGCTGGACCAAGGAGAAGCCCAATTCGCGTGTGGCCGAGGGAGAGCAGGTGTCCCATTGCCTGTTCGACGGCGACCGCGTCGTCACACGACACCCGCGGAAAACCGAGACCCTCGATGGACGCATTCACGAGGACGGTCGGAAGCTTGCGGGCCGAAAGTCGCGCGTAATGGTCATGCCGGGCATCCTTCTGGGCGTAGAGCCCGCCCGCGAACACGACGCCCGAAACCTGTTGCTGAAGCAGGAGGTCGACGTAGTCAGCCTCGGAGATCCCGCCGGCCGTCTGGGTACAAAGGACCGGGGTGAAGCCCTGCTGGGCGAGCGCACCCCCGACGACTTCGGCAAAGGCCGGGAAGATTGGATTCTGGAGCTCTGGCAGGACGAGTCCGACGAGACGGGCGCGTTCGCCGCGCAGCTTCGTCGGCCGCTCGTAGCCCAGGACGTCCAGCGCGGTCAGGACCGCCTGGCGAGTGGTTTCCGAGACGCCCGGTTTGCCGTTGAGGACGCGACTGACGGTCGCCTCGCTGACCCCAACCTTTCGTGCGACCTCGGCGAGCCGTCTCGACATGCCGCAATCTTACGCGATCTTGCGCAAGTCTTTGCAAGCTTTCAGGCGCCGGACTCGCTTGCCTCAGGCGCTCGCCGGCAGGGCCGAAGCGGCAACGTAGTGCGGCAACAGCGTTGCCCAGCCACCGTGGTTTCGGTCGCGCCGCCGCTCGCCGTCCGCACCGAGGCGCTCCCAGCCGCGATGCTCGATCTCCACCGTCGTCGAGGCGCCGTCGCGCGCGACGAACCGGATCTCGACATCCGTCGCATCGCTGCGATCGCGATTGAGATGCCAGGTGTAGCCGAGGCGTGTCGGCGGCTCCCAGACGGTCACCTCGCCCCAATCGTGCTCGATGCCGCTCGCGAGGCGCTCGAAGATCCGACCGCCAGAGCGACCTTCCAGCACGACGGTCAGATCGTCCTCGGCCGAGACGGTGTGATCCCGGGGCCACCATTGACCGATCCTTGCGGTCCAGACTTCGAACGCGTGCTCGACCGGGCAGTCGACGTCGAAGGCCAGTCGGATCGGCTCGATCAATCGATCACCTGTCCGGCCGCGCCGCCGAATTCGTCGCGACCAGCCGAAATCGACCCACCGCCTCTCCCCAGACGCGCTCCATGTAGGCCTGGACGGCCGCGACGCCTTCGTCGTGGAGCTGGTAGATACGCCGCGTCCCCCGTGACGTTTCGACGACGAGGCCCGCGCCCTTCAGCAGGCGGAGGTGGCGCGATACGGCCGGCCGGCTGATCGGCAGCACGTCCGCGATCTCCTGCACGGATCGTTCGCCGGCGCCGAGCAGCTCGACGATGGCGCGGCGATTCGGGTCGCCGAGGGCGTTGAACGGATCGCCGGCGGGGAGCGACATTCCTACCCGATCGTGCCCGTTCGTCAGGCGCCGGCCTCGACCGACGTCAACCAATCGCCCGCATCTTGTTGTTCTTGGCATCATGGGTGATCTCGGCCAGTCCCAGGGCCTCGAGGAGCGGCGGCATGTAGACGCCGAACCGACCGCGAAGGCCCTTCTTCAGGCCGTACCAGCCGCCCA
>JAXDKX010000069.1:0-4915 GCA_034666905.1 Chloroflexota bacterium
CCGGACGGGTGCCTGCGTGTCGGTCAGCACGAGCTGGTGGTCGGCGAGGACCCGGACCAGCTCGGCCCGGGTCTGGTTCACCGCGGGGCTCACCGTCATGGCCGGTCCGATCGAGGCGACCGGGAAGGTTCGCCCGGGCTCATCGGTCGTGGCGCAGCCAGCCAGGACCAACGCCAGCGACAGGGCGAGCTTCAGAGGGACGGTCGTGGTTCTGCGGCCGTCACTCGTCACCCGGCCAATGCAGGTCGGCCGGGCGGCCCCGGTCACCCGGGCGGCCATGAGAACGCGCGGCCGCCCATGAGGTGTACGTGCAGGTGGTCGACCGTCTGTCCGCCCCACTGTCCGATGTTCGAGATCAGCCGATAGCCATCGTCGGCGATCCCTTCCGAACGAGCCAGATCGGCCGCAACGGCGAAGAGCCGTCCGAGCATCGGACCGTCCGACTCGACGAGGTCCGCAGCCGACCCGATGTGGCGTCGTGGCAGCAGCAGGATGTGCGTCGGGGCGCGCGGCGCGATGTCCCTGATCGCGACGATGAGGTCGTCGTCATGCAATCGCGTCGACGGAATCTCCCCTGCCACGATCCGGCAGAAGAGGCAGTCGACACGGCTCTCCGGGGGCGTTGACGCGAGATCCCGGGAACGAGAGGGGGACATGGTCATCGATTGTAGGGGCGAGGGGCCCGTCAGGCCCCTCGAACCGCCTCGAGGGCCACCCAATCCCCCTCCGCGAGGCGACCCCCAACCGTGAGCCCGACACCCTCGAACGCCGCGCGGACTTCGGGCTCGCGATCAACGAAGATGCCGGACGCGAGCATCGAGCCGCCTGGGCGGAGCTCGTCCCGGAGCAAACCGGCAAGGGGCACCAGGACGCCGGCGATCAGGTTGGCCAGGACCACGTCGAACATGGCCTCGCCGCTCGGCAGGCTCCCTTCGCGCGCACGAAGGCGCCGAGCCACCGCATTGCGACGCGCGTTGGCGAGCGTGGCTTCCACGGCAATTGGGTCAGTGTCCACGCCGAATGCGGCGGCCGCCCCGAGCTTCAGCGCCGCGATCGCCAGGATCCCGGATCCGCATCCGACATCGAGGACGCGCCTGCCTGCCAGGAGTCCCCGGTCGGCTATCGCCTCCAGGCCGGCCAGGCAGAGCCGCGTGGTCGGATGGAGGCCCGTCCCGAATGCCATCCCCGGATCCAGTGCCAGCACGACATCGTCGCCAAGACGCCGGTGGCGACGCCAGGTTGGCCGGATGACCAGTCGCCGACCGACCCGGAGGACCGGGAAGTACGCCTTCCAGGCCTCCGCCCAGTCCGCCTCGTGCACGAGGCGCGTGCGCAGCTCGCCGATCGGTCGTAGTCCGAAGGCCTGGAGGTGCCCGAGCGCGTCGGCCACGGCGGCAGCCGCCCGGTCCGCGGCTGCGCGATCCCGGGCTGGCAGGTAGGCGCGCACGGTCGCCGGGCGCGTCGGATCGACGCGTGCCCCGAGGCCCTCGTCGACGAGCTCGAAGGCCGGCTCGACCGACGTCCCGCCGGGCGCGGCCCGCCCCAGGATCTCGCTGACGGCTTCGACGGCTTCGACGTCGGCCTCGACCGCGAGCTCGAGCCAGGCACCTTCGTCCGCGACCGCCGACTCGCCGCCGGCCGGCCGCGAGGTGCTCAACCGAGCCCGAGCTTCTCGCGAATGCCGGGGTTCCCGGATGCGACGGATTCGCCGGCCTCCTCGGCATAGGCGGCGAGCAGCTCGCGCGCTTTTTTCGAGAGCTTCGTCGGGACCACGACTTCGACGAGGACGTGCAGGTCGCCTCGGGCTCCCGCTCGACGGAGCTGCGGAACACCCTTGCCCCGGAGCCGGATCTCGGTCTCCGGCTGGGTCCCCGGCTTGATCTCGACTTCCTCGTCGCCATCGACCGTCGGAACCGTGATTCGCGTGCCCAGGGCGGCCTGGGCGATGGAGACCTGGGCCTCGTAGAAGAGCTCGGTCCCCTCGCGTTTCAGTGAGGGATGCGCGGCGACATGAACGGCAACGTACAGGCTGCCGGCAGCCCCGCCGCGGGGTCCGATCTCGCCCTCGCTGGAGAGCCGAATCTGGTGGCCCTCGTCGATGCCCGCCGGGATCGAGACGCGCAGCGTCCGGCGACGTTCGGTGCGGCCTTCGCCGTGGCAGGTCTCGCAGGGCGATTCGACGATGCGTCCCTCGCCCCGGCAGCGCGGGCAGGCCGTCACGTTGACCATCTGGCCGAGCATCGTCTGGCGGATCGAGCGCACCTCGCCGCGGCCGTTGCATTGGGGGCAGACGGTTGGCTCCGTGCCAGGCTTGGCGCCGCTGCCGCTGCAGGTCTCGCAACGGAGCAGGACCGGGAATTCGATCTCCTTCTCGACCCCCTTGATCGCCTCGGCGAACGTGATCCGCAGGTCGTAGCGGAGGTCGGAGCCCGGTTGGGGCCGGCCGCGGCGGGCGGCGTTCGCGCCGGTCCCGCCGCCGAAGAAGGCGTCGAAGATGTCGCTGAAACCCCCGAACCCTTCGAAGCCCGCCGTGCCCGGACCGCCCGCGCCGCCCACCCCGGCCCGCCCGAACATGTCGTAGCGCCCTCGCCGCTCCGGGTCCGAGAGCACCTGGTACGCCTCGTTGATCTCGGTGAAGCGATCGTGCGCGCTCGGTTCGGCGTTGACGTCGGGGTGCCACTGCTGGGCGAGCTTGCGGTAGGCGCGCTTGATCTCGGCATCGGTCGCCGTGCGCTCGACGCCGAGCACGAGGTAGAAATCGCGTTCGGTCGTGGCCATGCTGGACGAGAAGGATACGGGAGGACGCGCTGGCGGGCCGATCAGCCGATCGAGCGCGATCCGAGCTCGACGGCCCGGTCCAGCACCTGGCGGAACATCGCGGGCGTGAGTCGGCCGGTGAACGTGTTCTGCTGGCTCGGATGATAGGAGCCGAGGAGCCGGTACGGTCCCAGCGAGGCCTCGGCGCCGTGGCCGAAGCGGGGCTTCGGTCGGGAGGCATGTCCCAGCGCGGCGAACGCTCCAAGCGCGGCATCCCAGCCGAACTGGCCGAGCGCAACGACCACGACCACCCGGTCCAGCAAGCGGATCTCGCGCTCGAGGAACGGGGCACACGCATCGCGTTCGGTGATCGTCGGCTTGTTGGCCGGGGGCGCGCACCTGACCGCGGCCGCGATATAGGCGTTCGTGAGCGTCAGCCCATCGTCGGCTCGACGCGAGGAGGGTCGATCGGCGAGGCCCACGGCATGCAGGGCAGCCCACAGGAAGTCGCCGGACGCGTCGCCCGTGAAGACTCGCCCGGTCCGGTTCCCGCCGTGGGCTGCCGGCGCCAGGCCGAGCAGCAGGATCCGGGCGTCAGGGTCACCGAAGCCGGGCAGCGGGCGCCCCCAGTACGTCTCGTCGAGGAACCTCCGGACCTTCTCCCGGGCAACCTTCTCTCGCCACTCGACGAGGCGGGGACAGCGCCGGCACTCGACGATCTCGGCGGTCAAGGCGGCAAGCGCGGCCCGATCGGTCACGCCGGCCCTCGATCGGTCACGCCGTCTAGTTGAGCAGGAGCTTGTCGAGCCGCCGCGAGGTCACCGCGAGGCCGATGACGCCCATCGCCGCGAGGTAGGCGACGTGGAACAGCAGGATCGGAGAGATGAACCCGACGGTCAGCGAGCGGATGAGGTCGACCCCCTGGTAGAGCGGGGTCAGCTGGACGATGATCCGCAGGACGTCCGGATAGGCATCGACCGGATAGAACGTCCCCGAGAACAGGAAGAGCGGCAGCACGACCAGCTGGATCAGGTCGAAGTCCTGCCAGGTCTTCATGAACGACGTCGCCGCCATCCCGACGGCCCCGAACGCGAAACCGACCAGCAGGGCTGCGGGCACCGCGAGCACGACCCACGGCGACACGATCAGGCCGAGCAGCGCCATGACGCCCATGAACCCCGCGGCGTAGAGGCCGCCACGGATCAGCGCCCAACCGAGCTCGCCCAGCGCGATGTCGCCGGGGGACAGCGGGGTCGCCAGGATCGACGCAAAGGTCTTGCTGTACTTCAGCTTGAAGAAGAAGTTGAAGGTGCTCTCGGTGATCGCGCCATTCATCGCCGCCGTGGTCAACAGGGCGGGTGCGACGAACAGCTGGTAGCTGATCGAATGGTTGCCGGGACCATTGATCGTCCCGATCAGGGACCCCAGCCCGAACCCGATCCCGAGCAGGTAGAAGAGCGGCTCGACAGCCCCCGAGACGATGATCAGCCAGCCGTGCTTGTAGACGTAGAGGTTGCGCTCGATCAGGCGCGCCGCGCGTCGACTTCCGAATCCATACGGGGCCGGTGAGATCCGCAGGCTCGGCGCGTTCATCCGCGCACCAGCCGGCGTTCGACGGTCCGGATGGTCAGCAGCGTGCCGACCGCGATGAATGCCAGCAGCGCCAGGAGATGGACGAGGGCGAACAAGGGGTCGGCACCGATCGTCCCCAGAGACAGGCCGCGGGCCAGCGCCACGCCGTGGTACAGCGGCGTGAGCCACGCCAGCGGCTGGAGGAATGCCGGCAGGGAATTGAGCGGGAAGAAGGTGCCCGAGAAGAGGAACAGCGGGGTGATCCCGAAGCGGAAGATCGCGGCGAACCGGTCGGGGGTCTTCTGCGTGGCCGAGAACGCCGCAATCGGCGCGGCGAACGCCATCCCCGTCAGCACCGCCGCGGGGATCGCCAGGACGACGAGCGGCGACGCGGCGGCGCCGAACAGGACGATGACCAGCGTGAAGACTGCGGCAACGAGCGTCAGCCGAGCCGCGATCCACGCCAGGTTGCCCAGGGCAATATCGCGCGGCGAGATCGGCGTCGCGTACATCGCATGGAACACCCGGTTCCAGGCAAGGCCGTTGATGATCGGGAACGTCGCTTCGAACGACGCCGTTTGCATCG
>JAXDKX010000070.1:0-17405 GCA_034666905.1 Chloroflexota bacterium
CTGCGGGTCGTTGTTGACACGATCGGTGAGATCGGCAAGGTACCCCGGTCCCGTGAAGTCGCCCATCCACTGCGGATCGAAGACATAGCCATCGAACGAGTTGGTGCCGGTCGACGCGTCGAGCAGCGCCTTGTCGTAGATCGTCTGGAATCCGACCGCCACGACGTTTACGTGGCCGCCAGTCAACCGCTCCCAGTCGGGCGCGCGGCGCTGCAGCGGCTCCGCGACCTGCGGTCCGTTGAAGGTCAGAAGGTTGACGCTGATGCCCTTGAACTTGTCGCCCTGCGGCGGCAGCGAGGCGCTCGGCGCGGGCGCGGACGCAACTTCCGAGGCGGCCGGGCTGGCCGTTGCGACTGCGGCTGCACTGGGAGCCGGGCTGGCTGCCGGGCTGCAACCTGCGAGGACCACGATCAATCCGACCGCAGGCGCGATCGTTCGGAACCGCGACACAGGCTTCCTCCTCTTGACCCCGACTCGTCCGTCCAGCATACTGAACGACCGGCGGTAGGTTGAACAGTATCGCCCGCGTGTGAGGAAAGTCAATATGTTGGACGGGCGCCACCATGCTGTCCAGAGACCAGGCGCTGGATCGACGCCGGGCAGCGATTCGGGAGCGACTCGGTGACGGGCCTCGCAAGGGTTCGGCCGGACGAGCTGGATGAGAGCGACCTTGAGGAAGCCACGAGCCGCGTGGAGGCAGAGTCGCTCGCCCCGGCGGTGACGCGTGCCGCGATGATCCTGGACCTCCTCGCCGAGAGCGCCGGCGAGCCGCTTGGCCCGAGCGAGATCGCCCGCCAGCTCAGGCTCCCGAAATCATCGATCGCCAACATCTGCGGGGCCCTCGCGGACGCCGCGCTCGTGCGACGTGTCGGGACGAGCTTCGCCCTCGGTCGGCGGCTGGCGGAGCTTGGCGGCGCCTACCTCGCGACGGTGGACCAGGTCCAGGTGTTCTACGAGGCGTCGCGCCAGCTGCCCACCGGCTCGGACGAGACGATCCAGTTCGCCGTCCTCGATGGCCTCGAGGTCGTCTACCTGGCTCGGCACGACGGCCGCCAGCCGGTGCGCCTCACATCGGGGATCGGACGGCGCCTGCCGGCCTTCTCGACCGCGACCGGCAAGGTCGCGCTCGCCTCGCTCGATGACGTCGAGCTGAACCGGCGGCTCGCCGGTCTCGATACGCTCCCCCGCCCCACTCGCAAGGCCCATGGAAGTGTCGACGAGCTCCTGGCGGACATCGCCGAGATCCGCCGTCGCGGCTATGCGATGGACGACGAGGAGACCATGGAGGGCGTCGTGTGCTACGGGATGCTGGTCCCGAGTCGGGGACCCGGGGAAGCGCCGAGCGCCGCCAGCATCACGCTCCTCAAGGTCAGGGCAACGGCAGAGCGCGTTCCGGCCCTCCTCCAGGATCTGCGATCGCTCACGGCGGAGCTGTCCGGTCCCCAGCGACGGAGCTAGGCTACCCGGCACCTTCCGAACCGTTCACGCCGGCACGGGCGCCTCGGCGGCGATCAGCCCTTCGTCGCGCAGCTCGACCCACAGTGCCGGCGGGATGGCCAGTCGCATGCCGGCGGGATAGTCGTCGAGGTGCTCGGGTGTCCGGACGCCGGTGATCAGGCCGGCGACCGCCGGATGGGCCAGGGGGAACTGCATGGCCGCACTGCGCACCGGGACGCCGTGGCGAGCGCAGGCCGCCGCGATCAGCCGGCCACGCTCGACGACCGCGTCGGGCGCGGTTCCGTAGTCGAACCGGCTTCCCGGCCGCGGGTCGAGCATGACACCCGTGTTCATGACCCCGCCGACCATGACGGCGATTCCCCTGGCAACGCAGCGTGGCAGAAGGTCGGGCAATGCGTCCTGGTCGAGCAGGGTGTACCGGCTGGCGAGCAGGAAGACGTCCATGTCCGTCTCATCGGCGAACCGGGCAAGCATGGCCGACTGGTTCATGCCGGCGCCGATCGCTCGGACCACACCGTCCGAGCGGAGCCGCTCGAGCGCCGGATAGGCACCGTCGAGGGCCTCGCGCCAATGCGTGTCCGGGTCATGGATGTAGAGGATGTCGATCCGCGTAAGCCCCATTCGTTGCAGGCTGGCCTCGACCGACCGGAGGACACCGTCACGCGAATAGTCGAAGACCATCCGGCGGCCCGGCGTGTCCGCGAAATACGCGTCCTCGCGATCGCCGATCGCCTGTGGATCGACGTCGTCGCCTGGCTGGATCTCGTCGACCGGGCGGACCAGGCGTCCGACCTTCGTCGAGAGAACGAACTCGTCCCTCGGCCGCCTGGCCAGGACGGCGCCCATCCGCTCCTCCGCGAGGCCGTATCCGTAGAGCGGGGCGACGTCGAACGACCGAATGCCGATCGCCCAGGCATGTTCGACCGTCGCCACGGCGTCCGCTTCGGCAACCGGCCGGTAGAGCCCGCCGATTGATCCGCCACCGAACCCCAGTCGCGTGACCGCCAGCGAGGTGCGCCCGAGGGGGCGACGCTCGAACGGTTCGAACGGCACGTGGACCTCCGATTGCTGCGGGTCGTTCCGAACTCGCGGTGCGCCAGCCAATCCTTGTTGACGCCGTCTGACATGCTCGCGTATCGTTCACTCCGTCGTCCGCAGGTCAGTATACTGAACGCCGAGGAGCTGGTGGCCGCCCAAACCGATCCAACGCACCGCCTTCGGAACGGAGCGAGGCGGCCGGGATGCGACTGATCTCGTATCGCGGTCCGGAGGGCGGCGATGCGCTCGGCGTGGCCGGGACGGCGACGTGGATGCCTGCCGACGCGCTCCTGCCGGCTGGCCCGGCGACGATCGCTGCCCTGTTCGGCGCCGGCCCCGACGTCCTGGTCGAGTTGCGACGGGCGGCAGACCCCGAGCGGATCGCCCGGCAGGGTCGACCCATGGACGAAGCCGAGCTGCTGGCGCCGGTCCCGCGCCCGGGCAAGGTCGTCGCGATCGGGCGCAACTACCGGGACCATACGACCGAGGAGGGCGTGCAGCCCCCGGCAGCCCCGTTGATCTTCAGCAAATGGTCGAGCTGCGTGGTCGGACCCGGTGCCGAGATCCGCTGGGACCCGGCGCTCACGTCGCAGGTCGACTACGAAGCGGAGCTCGCGGTCGTCATCGGGCGGACTGCCCGGCGAGTGTCCGAGGCCGAGGCACTGGACTACGTGCTTGGCTACACCTGCCTCAATGACGTCTCGGCCAGGGATCTCCAGTTTGGCGACGGCCAGTGGGTGCGCGGCAAGTCGCTCGACACGTTCTGTCCGATGGGGCCGGTCCTGGTCACCGCGGACGAGATCGACGACCCCCAGTCTCTCGCTATCAGCTGCCGCGTCGGTGGCCGGATGCTCCAGTCGGCGAGCACCGCCGACATGTTCTTCGGCGTCGCCGCGATCATCAGCCATTGCTCGCAGGCGTTCCGTCTCGATCCGGGCGATGTCATCGCCACGGGGACGCCCGGGGGCGTCGGCATCTTCCGCGACCCGCCGGTCCTGCTCGGCGACGGCGACGAGGTCGTCGTCGAGATCGAGCGGATCGGCCAGCTGGTGAACATCTGCCGGTTCGAGCATGTCGCGGTGGCCTCATGAGCGTCGAGGGCGAGCGCTTCCTGGTCACCGGCGCACTTGGGTTCATCGGCGCATGGACGGTCCGGACGCTTGTCCGCGACGGGGCAGCGGTCACGACCTTCGATCTCGGCTCGGACGATCGCCGGCTTCGCCAGATCATGACCCCCGAGGAGTTCGCGAAGGTCCATGTCGAGACCGGCGACATCACCGATCTCGGGGCCCTGACGGATGCGCTCCATCGAAGCGACGCTTCCCACGTCATCCACCTCGCCGCCCTGCAGGTCCCCTTCTGCCGGGCGGACCCGCCGCTCGGGGCGCGAGTCAACGTGCTCGGTACCGTCAACGTGTTCGAGGCCGTGAAGCGGCGAGCCGTGGCGAATTCGATGGCTCCGGTGGTCTACACGAGCTCGATCGGCATGTATGGATTGGACGATGCGGATCCGTCGACGGGACGGCTGCACGCTGACGCCACCGCGCATCCGCTGAACCACTACGGCGTGTACAAGCTCGCGAATGAGGGGAACGCGCGCGTCTACTGGCTGGACGACGGCATCCCGAGCATCGGACTTCGCCCGATGACGGTCTACGGCGTTGGGCGAGACCAGGGCATGACCAGTGGCCCGACCAAGGCGATCGCCGCTGCCGTTCTCGGTGAACCGTTCGTCGTCCCATTCCGCAACGCGACGATGTACCAGTACGGCGAGGACGTGGCGCATGCCCTCATCGCCGCCAGCCGGAGCTCGCTTCCAGGCGCCCATGTCTTCAACCTGCCCGGCATCGTGGCGGATGGCCCGACGTTCCTCGAGGCGATCGAGGAGGCCGTGCCTGGCGCATCGGACCTCATCCGCTTCGACGCCGTCGACCTGCCGTTCCCATCGGAGATCGATCACGACGGCATCGAGGCACTGGGGTCGCTTCCGGTCACGCCGCTCGCGGACGGCGTCCGCGCGAGCGCGGACACGTACCGGTCGCTCGCAGAAGCCGGTCGACTCAAGGCAACCGACCACGGCCTCGAACCTGCCGCGATCATGCGGCCCTCGTAGGGTTGCGGGCCGGCCGCTCGATTCTGCCCACAGCCATGGTCCTGCCGTCCCGGCCCGCCTCCTCCGGGCCGGGACGGCCGGACCCCCACGGCGACCCGGGCAACCGATGAGGTTCTCGTTCCCGCGACGCTGCGCCCGGCTGGCGTCGATCAGGCTTGGTCGAGCGCCCTCGCGAGGTCGGCGATCAGGTCGGCGACGTCCTCGATGCCGACCGACAGGCGGACGAGCGCGGGATCGACCTCGAGCGCCGAGCCAGCGACCGACAGGTGGGTCATGGCCGCCGGGAGCTCGATGAGCGATTCGACCCCGCCGAGCGATTCGGCCAGCGTGAACAGGCGCGTCCCCTCCCCGATCGCGATCGCCCGTTCAGCGGCGCTCCGCCCGTTCGGCCCGCCCGCCGCAGGCACGAACGAGACCATCCCGCCTCCCGAGCGCATCTGGGGACCGACCAGCCGCGCCGACGGATCGGCGTGCGGGCCGCTTCCGAGCCCGGGATAGCGCACGGCCATCACGTCGGCTCGCCCCGCCAGGAACTGCGCGACGGCCTTCGCATTGCTTCCGTGGCGCTCCATTCGCAGGTGCAACGTACGCAGGCCGCGCAGCACGAGGAAGCAGTCGAACGGCCCCGGAACGGCACCCATCGCGTTCTGGAGGAAGCGGAGGCGCTCCGCTGCCGCCTCGTCCGACGTGACCGCCACGCCCAGGATGGTGTCCGAATGGCCGGCCAGGTACTTCGTCGCTGAATGGAAGACGATGTCCGCGCCGAGGGCCAGGGGACGCTGCACCGCCGGCGAGGCGAACGTGTTGTCGACCACGATCAGCGGCTGCCGGCCACCTTGCGCCGCCCGCTTGCGCACGGTCTCCGCCGTGGCCGCGATATCGACGAGCTTGAGGTGCGGGTTGGTAGGGCTCTCGAACCAGACAAGCCGGGTCCGCTCCGTGAGGGCCTCCCAGAGGGCGTCCTGGCCCGCCGCGAGATCGACGTAGCGGGCGTCGATCCCCTTGGCGCGGTGTACCCGCTCGAGGTAGCGGAACGTGCCGCCGTAGACGTCGTCACCCACGACGATCTCGTCGCCCGGTTGCGCCAGCTCGGCGATGGCGGCCGTGGCGGCCGATCCGGACGCGAACGCGATCCCGTGCGTGCCGCCCTCCAGGGTCGCAACGGCACGCTCGAGCCGGCCGCGGGTGGGGTTCTGTGAGCGGGCGTACTCGTAGCCACCACGTGGCCGGGCGACGCCGTCCTGGGCGTAGGTCGACGTCTGGTAGATCGGCGGCGAGACCGCCCCGGTCAGTTCGTCGGGCTCGGCGCCAGCGTGGACCGCCAGCGTGTCGAAGGCATCCTGGCGTTCGGCATCCTGGCGTTCGGCATCCTGCACCGCGGCATCATGGCATCCGCGCGATCAGGACGTGGCCGTCCAGCCATCGAGCTCGAACACCAGCTCCTCGCCGTCGATGTCATCGATCTGGACGCCGGCCTGGCGAAACCCGAGCCGCGAGATGATCGCCCGCGACGCCACGTTGCCAGGCGAGACCGCCGCCCGGAAGCGATCGACGCCGTGCTCTCGAGCCGCCCAGTCGAAGAGCGCCCTCACAACCTCGGTGGCCACGCCCTGCCTTCGATATTGGGGCTCGACGCGATAGCCCACCTCGACCCGACCGTCGGCATCTGGCGGCGTATGGAACCCCGCGGTGCCGACGAACCTCCATGTCCCGTCGGCCCCGACCTGGACGATCGCTCGGCCAAGCCACGGTTGGGCATCGGGGTCAGTCTCAAGGTCGACGATCCGGAACTGGAGGAAGTGGTCGAGCTCGTCGGGCAGGTCGTCGGGGACCCGCACCCCGATCTCGGCAGAGGCGCCGTCCAGGTCGCGCGCGAGCAGCAGGCGCATGAAGCGCATGGACATCGATACCAGCTCGAACCGGGCCGTGTGGATGGGAGGGACATCCATCGGCAACGTCCGGTTCGTCACGCCGGTCGCGCCGGCACGTGCGTCAGGTATTCGAGGAAGTCGAGCTTCGTGACCACGCCGGCCGGATGATCGCCCCGGACCGCGACCAGGGCCGCCGCGCCTCCGGACAGCAGAGCGAATGCCTCGTCAAGGGTCGCCGACGCGTCGACGAGCGGCAACGGTGGATCCATCACCTCGCCGACGGTGCGTTCGACCACCGAAGGATCGCGGAACGCCCGATCGAGCAAGCCCTTCTCACTGATCGAACCAACCAGGCCGACCACCGCATCCCCCTCGGCATCCTCCGAAACCGGGAGCTGGCTGATCCCGTAGGCCTGGAGGGTCGCAATCGCGTCGCCAACCCGCTCGGTGGTCCTGGCGACGACCACCGGCGGCATCTCCGGCGCATGGTGACGATCAGCCAGCAGCTCGCCGACCCGGATCGTTGCGCCAGTCGTGGCGAGGAGGCCGTTCGCCCGCATCCACTCGTCGTTGTAGACCTTGGACAGGTAGTTCCGACCGCTGTCGGGCAGGATCACCACCACGACGGCGCCAGGCCCTCCCTCGGCACGCGACAGGTCGCGGACCACCTCGCGCGCGGCGACCAGGGCCGTACCGCAGGACCCGCCCGCCAGGATCCCCTCCTCCCGGGTCAGTCGACGCGCCATGATGAAGGCGTCGCGGTCGCTGACGCGGACCCAGCGATCGACCAGCGACGGGTCGTAGGTGCCTGGCAGGAAGTCCTCGCCGACGCCCTCGGTCAGGTAGGGCCGAGCGGTGTCACCCGACAGGACGCTGCCCTCGGGATCGGCACCGATGATCTGGATCGCCGGGTTGCGCGCTTTCAGGTCGCGGGCGACGCCGGAGATCGTGCCGCCGGTCCCGACGCTTGCCACGAAATGGGTGATGCGACCGTCGGTCTGCTCCCAGATCTCGGGCCCGGTCGTGCGCTCGTGCGCGAGCGGGTTCTCCATGTTCCAGTACTGGTCGGGCTTGAAGGCGCCCGGGATGTCACGGGCGAGGCGGGCCGCCACCGAGTAGTAGCTTTCGGGCGATTCGGGCGCCACGTTGGTCGGGCAGAGCACGACCTCCGCCCCGTAGGCGCGCAGGAGCTGCTGCTTCTCCGACGACTGCTTGTCGGCCATCACGAAGATGCAGCGGTAGCCCTTGAGCGCGGCGGCGATCGCCAGGCCGTGGCCGGTATTGCCCGACGTCGGCTCGATGATCGTGCCGCCGGGCTTGAGCAGGCCGGCGCGCTCGGCGGCCTCGATCATCGGAAGCCCGATCCGATCCTTGACGGAGCCGCCCGGGTTGAGCATCTCGAGCTTGGCCAGCAGGAGCGGCTGTCGCTCGGCCGGGCCGAGATCGCGGGTCAGCCGATTGATGCGGACGAGCGGCGTGCCTCCGACGAGGTCGAGGATCGTCTCGGCGTACTGCATTCCGCCGAGGATAGCGTGCGGCCTCGCGGGCCGGGGCAGCCCGCCGGCCGTTCAGTGCCAGGCGGTGGTCAGCCAGCGCCAGCGCCTCGGGGTGCCCGCCGGCGCCTCGGTCGCCACATGGGCCTGGGCGACCGGTCCGGCGGTCAGGTCGCGCAGCGCCATGACGATTCGGTGGGCAGCGGCTCGCTCGGCGCTGGACCATGGCTCGGGAAGTGGCGCCTCGGCCAGCAGGCCGGCCAGGTACCGGGCGGTCATCGGGGGCAGGATGTCGACCCGAAATCGGCGGCCCCGGTACAGCTCGTGCGTGCCGCCCAGGATCACGGGCACGATCGGCGCGCCGGTGCGCAGCGCAAAGTAGCCGACACCGAGCCCCAACCGTCGCGTCGTCCCGGGCTCGGTCGCCGGACCCGTCTCCGGGAAGAGGCACAGGACGGCACCGGCTTCGAGGGCGGCCGCGGCCGACGCGATGTAGACCTCGACCGCGGCCCGGCCATCCCCCAGCCAGATCGGGATGACACCGCCGATCCGCCGGAAAACCCAGCGTCGCCAGCGTGATCGGAAGATCGCGCGCCCGTCACCGAAGAAGACGAGGCGAGGCTCGATCGGGATGTTGTCGGCGACGACGAACGGATCCACCCAGGTGCGGTGCGGGAGCCCCGCGAGGATCCAGCCACCCGCCGGCCGGCCCGCGGCGTCTCGCGGGAGATTGGCCGTGCCCCTGACCTCGGTCCGGAATCCGAACATGCCGCGACCGATGACCCGCACGAGCAGCAGGAGCAGCCGATAGGTCGCCGAGGCTCGCGCGGATGGATCGCCGACAAGACCGACCGCACGGTTCACGCCGGTCAGCCGTCGCGGTCGAGGCGACCGGGACGAAGGAGCAGCCAGGTCAGCCGGCGCCGCAGCCGACGGGGATGCGCCGGCGGATCGACCGTCCGGGCCTGGAGCTCCTCAACCACCGGGCCAAGGAGCTCGGCCAGACGTTCGCTCATCCGTCGAGCCACGACGAGCTCCTCGCGCGAACCTGTCGTCGGGAGCGGCGCCTCGGCGTCCAGGCTCGCCAGGGCACGGGCCGAGGTGACCGGGAGGATCCGCGATGCCATTCGCCGGCCGACGTAGAGCTCGTCCGTGCCGGCGATGGCGAACGGAACGATCGGCGCGTCGGTACGCAGGGCGATGACCGCCCAGCCGGTCCGGAACTGGCCGATTCGGCCGGGCGGACCGCTGACCGTGCCTTCCGGCATCTGGACGAAGACCCCGCCGTTGCCGATCACGGCCTGCGCCGATGCGACATGGGGATCGATCCCGAGGCCGCCACGCCAGACCGGGAGCAGGCCGCCGAGCCGGTGGACGAATCGCTCTCGCCAACGGGAGGTGAACGTCGACGGACCGCTGCCGAGGAACCAGGCCCGTGGTTCGACCGGCAGCGCGTGGAGCACGACGAATGGGTCCATCCAGCCCCGATGCGCTGCGGCGACGAGGAGGTAGCCGCCGCCCGGGAGGCGCTCCTGGCCCTCCGTGCTGAGCCGGAACCGGAACCCGGCGAAGATGACGAATCGGGCCGCCAGGCGGACCAGCCGGTAGAGCATGGACGCGGACGCCTCCGGGGGCCGTCCCAGCCAGACCAGGCCCTCCAGCGCCCCGCCCCGCGAGACGGCGAGCGCCTCGGGTGACACCCGGGCGCGTGGTGGGCGGCGCCGGCTCGCCGAGGACCCTCCGTCCGGCGGATCAGTCACCTCAGGTCAGGAGGTCAGCCGGCTCGTCGTCTGGCGGTCGCTGCGCCCGCGGGCTCGTGGCGGGTGACCCGTCGTGCGGATGGCCGGGCCGGTGCCGCCAGACCAGGAGAGCGAGGGCCGGGACGACCAGGACGACCGACACCAGCTGGGCGGTGGGGACGCCGAAGAAGAGCCAGTTGGCCGTCTTGAACGACTCCAGCACGAATCGGACGGCGCCGTACCAGACGAAGAAGGCCAACAGGAGGTCGCCGGCGTGGAGCCGATCGCGGTATCGACGCGCGAGCCAGATCAACGCCAGGGCCCCGAGGAGGCCGGAGAGCGACTCGTACAGGAACAGCGGTTGGAAATGCTGGCCGAGCGTCGCCGCGGGATCCGAACCCGCAGGACACAGGTAGCCCTGGGTTCGGTACTGGCACTGGATGGCGACCCCCCACGGCAGGTCCGTCGGGGCTCCGTACAGCTCCTGGTTGAAGAAATTGCCGAGTCGGCCGATCGCCTGCATCACGAACAGCCCCGGCGCGACGGCGTCCGCCCAGCGCAGGAAGGGCTGGCGGGTCCGCCGCGCATAGACGAAGGCGGCGATCGTGCCGGCAATGATCCCCCCGTAGACACCAAGGCCCGAATAGGGCGGCAGGACGATCTTCAGCAGGTCGTCCCGATAGAGCTGCCATTGGTCGATCACGTGGTAGAGGCGCCCGCCGATCAGCGCCGCGATGGCCACGACGACCATGCCGTTGGTCAGGACGGCCACGTCGAGTCCTCGCCACCGCGCCTCGCGGCTGATCACGAGGTACGCGACGGCCAGACCGACGGCATAGGCGATGCCGTACCAATGGACCGAGAGCGGCCCGAGCTCGAACGCAATTGGATTCGGCGTGATGTCCAGCATCCGCTGGAGTGTAGCCGCCGTTCCGGAGCGTGCTCCCTATACTGGCCGCCGGTGAACGCGGAATTCAACGTCTGGCTGCTGGTCGTCGGGCTCATCCTCGGAGCCGGGCTGGTCTGGCTCGTGGTCATGGACTCGCGCCGCCAGGAGGCGGAGATCGATGCGGCGGAGCTGCCCCGCGAGGCCGCCTGGCTCTCCGTCGTCATGGCCGAGGATGGATTCGACGTGGGTCCCGAGGTCGCCGAGCGCCTGCTTCTCCTCCATCGCGCCTATCTCGGCGCGACGCCGCCCGACGAGGTCGCGGCCGACGAAGGAATCCACACGGCGAGCGAGGAGCCTGGCCTGGCAGGCGCGGCCGGGTCGGAGGACGCGGTCAGGACGGAGGGTTCAGGCGCGGCGGACGGAGCGGCCGGCCCGGACTGAGCGACGCCGGGTCACAGCCCGCCGGTCAGCACCGGAGGGCCATCGCTGCCGGCCCCCGCCGCGTCGACGAGCGAACCGCCGAAGGTCGCGCCGCTCGACAGGCCTGCGACCGCCGACACCGGACCGATCCAGTAGGACAGGCCCTCGCTGAAGAACATCTTGCCGACTCGCTGGCGCTGCCCGCCGAGCTCGACCCAGCACCGGTACTCCTGGCCATCGGGCGGCGGCGTCAGGCCCGTGGCGACAACCACGAGGTCCGAGGTCGACGGCGAGTAGATGAGTGTCCCATCGAGTGGCCGATCCGACGTGCTCGACAGCACGACGCGACGGGCGTCGGGCCTGGCGGTCACGGCCAGTGTCGCCGTCGTCACCTCCTCGAGCGCCTCGATCGTGCCGGCCTGACCCGCAAGGCGCTGATCGACCCGCCATCCCACCACGATCGAGGTGGTTGCGACCGACAGGATCACGGCGGCCGCGATGGCGGCGACCCAGCCGGCGACAGCTCGGCGGCCGACGAGCCTCGCGGGCGCCACGGCAACGGCGGCCGCGGGCTCCCGGCTGGTCGTGGCGATGGCCGCGGTCCTGTCGATCGAGGACGTCGCCGCCGCGCCGACGGCGGCCGGTGATTCGAGCGGCCGTGGACGCCCCAGCTCCCGCACGGTAGCCAGCGTGCGCTCGCGCAACTCGGCCGGCGCCGACTCCCGGACCGCGGCGGCGATCACTCTCGACGCGCGCTCGAGTCGGGCGAGCTCTTCGGTACAGGCACGGCAACCGGCCAGATGCGCGGCGACGGCCTGGGCCGTGGCCGTATCGCCGGCCATCAGCCGGTCGATGCCCCCAGGCTCGACGGCGGCAAGCTCCAGCTGCTCTCGTGTTGCGTCGTGATCCATCGGGTCCCTATCGATCCTTCCCGGTGGGAACGGCCACCGGATCCAGCTCGGCCGGCGGGCCGAACTCCCCTCCGAGCGCTTCGCGCAGGCGAAGCAGCGCGCGTCGCGTCCGAGTCTTGACGGTCCCGAGCGGCCAGGCGAGCCGGTCGGCGATCTCGGTCTGCGACAGTTCTTCCTGGTAGGCCAGGAGGATGACCGTTCGCTCAACCTCGGGCATGGCCGCGACCGCGGCCCGGATCGCCTCCCGCAGGTCGGAAGCGGCCGCGGCCTCTTCCGGCCCCGGTGGCTGAACGGCAGCGGCCATCACCCTCCCGGCCGCGGCGACGCGTTCGAGCGCCTGCGTCTCGCTTTCGTCGGGCGACGCCGAAGACGAGAGCGCGACCAGGTGCGGACGGCGGCCAGCGGCCCGGAGGCGGTCGACGGCCCGGTTCCGGCCAATCGTGTGCAACCACGCAGCCAGGGACCCGGCGCGCGGATCGAACAGCTCGGCGCGATTCCACAAGGTGAGGAACGTCTCCTGCACGACCTCCTCGGCAACCCCTCGATCTGATGTCAACCGGTAGGCCGCCGCAAAGATCGCGTCGCCATATCGGTCGTAGAGGATCCCCAGGGCATCCTCCGATCCCGCCGCGAGCTCGCGAACGAGAGCGGCGTCGTCGGAAGCGCCCGGGCGACGCTCTGTCATCGATTACGTCCCGGCCGGACCATCGGTTTCAGCGGGGCCGCCCGCTGCACCCAGCGAGCGGTGCTCGAATGCACTGGTGAAGACCACGTCGGTCTCGGTCGAGAAGACGTCGGGTGTCCTCTGCAGCCGGCCGACGATCCTCCCGAGGTCACCGGTGTCGACCGCACGGATCTTCAACAGGTAATCGGCTTCGCCCGCGATGTGGTGGCACTCCTCGATCTCCGCGATCCGTGCGAAGTCGGCCGTCAGGTCATGCCCGCCGGTGCCTGGTGCCTGGGTCAGCCAGGTGAAGGCGAGGACGCCATATCCGAGCGCCTCCGGCGCCACGAGTGCGGTATAGCCGCGGATGACCCGCCGGGCCTCGAGCTTCTTGACGCGCTCGTGAGCGGACGGGCCGCTGATCCCGACCTCGGCTCCCAGCTCGGCATATGGCCGGCGGCCGTCGAGCTGGAGCAACGCCAGCAGCTCCAGGTCGATTCGGTCGAGCGGCGCCCGAGCTGTCATCTAGTCGCACTCCGTTAGGTTTGGTGGCGCTGCGAGCATCGATTCATTAGGGTACAATGGGTTCTCAGGCGTCATGTCGATGCCACGCAGCGGAGGATAGACCAATGGTCATCGCGATCATCATCGGGCTCCTCGCGCTGTTCTCGTTGATCAGCCTTGCGCTGGGCACCGACGACTGGCGCGAGCGGGGCTACTCCCCGAGGGACGAGATCATCTTCTGGATGCGGTTCGGCAATCGCTGAATCGCCCAACGATACCCGTAGCCTAGCCCACGAGACCCCGAAGACGGGGTCTCGTTCGATTCAGGGGGCGCACCGGCGGTCAGCCGATCGCGCTGACACCGATCAGCGAGCCGATCAGGTAGGTCAGGATGGCGACGCCGAGGCCGATCCCGAGCTGGCGAGCGCCAGAGAAGAGCAGACCCCGCCCCGTCAGGAGGCTGACCGCGGCGCCAACCGCGAAGAGCGTGGCGAGACTCAGGCCGAGGCTCACCAGCAGGGCCACCGTCCCGCCGCCGAACAGGTACGGGACGACCGGCACCGCGGCGCCGATCCCGAACGAGATGAACGAACCGGCGGCCGCTCCCCAGGGCGAGCCAAGCTGATCGGGATCGAGCCCGAGCTCCTCGCGGACGAGCATGTCGAGCGCGTTGTCGGGGTCCTCGAAGATCTGGTGGGCGATCCTCGCAGCTTCATCAGGAGCGAAGCCCTTGGAACGATAGGAGGCGGCCAGCTCGGCCTCCTCTTCCTCGGGCATCGCCTCCATCTCCGCTCGCTCGAGCGCGATCTGGCGCTCGAACAGCTCGCGCTGGCTTTGCATCGAGATGTACTCGCCGGCAGCCATGCTGAAGGAGCCCGCGAGCAGGCCGGCAATGCCGGCCAGCAGGATGAAGCTGGGATGCGCCGCCGCCGCTCCCGTCACGCCCATGACCAGCGACAGGTTGCTGATCAGGCCGTCGCTGACCCCGAAGATGATGGCTCGCAGGGTCCCCGACCGCCCTCCGGCTCGATGCCAATGCTCGTGCTGCCCGATCTCCGCGGCACTGCCCGCCCGGCGAGCGATGGCCACCCCGTCGCGCCCGGGATCGGCCGACCCGGGGACCTCGCGACCGCCCTGTAGTCGTTCCCAGATCCTGGCGTGCTCGCGTTCATCGGCGGCGATCGCCGCCACCTCGGGCGATCGATCCTGGGCGTCGTACGTGTCTTGCTCGTCGCCCTCCAGTGCCTTCACCAGCTCGGCGACCGATGCGGTTCCGAAGAGCCGAGCCGCCAGCATGATGAAACGGACGCGCATCCTGGGTCCGTCGGCTGCCGGGACGTCCGCCCCGAGCTGCCTCAGCCTGGACGCCCAGACGTCGGCGTGTCGACGCTCGTTGGCCGCGATTCGTTCGAAGGCGTCCGCCCGGCGCCGGTCCTTCTCGATGCCGGCCAGGGCCTCGTACAGCAGGATCGCATCGCGCTCGAGCTTGAGGTTCTCGAGGCTCTGCTCGACGTCGATCGGGGCCATCCAGCCATCCTAGGCCATCGTCCCCGCGTAGACTCGGGTTCATGGGCACGGTCGGGGCAGCGCGACTTCGATACCTGTCGGCCGCCGACGTCCTCGCCGCCATGCCCGATCTCGACGAACGGCTGGCCCTCGCCGAGCTGACCATGACGGCGCTCGTGAACGGGGCCGAGCTGCCGCCGAAGATCGCCGTTCACCCTCGTGCAGCGGGATCATTCGTCCACGCCATGCCCGCCTACCTGCGTGGCGCCGATCCGGACGGTCGTGACGACCTCGTCGGGATGAAATGGGTTGCCGGCTACTCCGGCAATCGTGGGCTGGGACTGCCGGCGATCAACGCGGTCGTCGTGCTCAACGATGCCTCGACGGGCGTGCCGATGGCGATCCTCGATGGCGGACCGATCACCGCCCTGCGCACGGCCGCGGTGTCCGGGGTGGCGATCCGCCGCTTTGCACCGGTCGTCGCCGGCCGGCCGGCACGAGCGGCGATCATCGGGGCGGGGGTCCAGGGCCGCAGCCACCTGGCTGTCCTTGGGCGAACCCTTCCGGGCGCGCATGTGAGGATCTTTGATCGCCACGCCGATCGAGCGGAGGCGCTGGCTGCCGAGGCGGAGTCGACGGCCGGGATCGCCCGCGCGCGCACCGCGGCCGACGCCAAGTCGGCGATCGACGGCGCCGACGTCGTGGTGACGGCTGCCTCGTTCGGACCCGTTCGCCAGGTGATGACGTCCGCCTGGCTCGCGCCCGATGCGCTCATCGTTCCCGTGGACTATGCGACCTACTGCTCGGCCGAGGTCGCCCGGGACGCTGCGCTCTTCCTGGTCGACCAGCGCGAGCAGTTCCTCGCCAATCGCGCGGCCGGGCTGTTCGACGCGTACCCGGACCCGGGCGCGACGCTGGGCGAGGCGTTGCTGGCCGGTACGCCTCGGCCAGCCGGTGGCCGGGTCGTGGTGACCCACCTCGGGGTCGGGCTGGCCGACGTCGTCTTCGGTGCCGCGATCGTCCGGCGCGCCGAGGCGCTGGGCCTTGGGACGCTCCTGGGGCGCTGAACCAATCGAGAAGCGTCGGCAGGCCGTCCGCGGCCGCAACCAGCGGGACTGCGAGCCGCCCGCCAGACTACGGCAGTTGGCCCGCGATGAGGCCGCCTGGAGGGTCCGTGCGCTTCGTCAAGGGAATCGTCGTCCTCGCACTGATGGCGATTCTCGCGCTCGTGATCGCCGTGGTGGGCCTGCTGGCGCAGGTCACCGCCCGCGCGATCCCGCAGGAAAACGGGACGGTACAGGTTCACGGTCTTGTCGCGTCCGCCAGCGTCGTTCGCGACGCGGCCGGGATCGCCCATATCACGGCCGACACGCCGCGCGACCTCTTCTTCACGCAGGGCTACGTCCATGCCAGCGAGCGGATGTGGCAGATGGAGGTCTGGCGGCATATCTCGGCGGGGCGCCTGGCAGAGCTGTTCGGTGCGAGCCAGCTCGACACGGATCGCTTCATCCGGACCCTTGGCTGGCGGCTCGCTGCGCAGCGCGACCTTGACGCCGTGGCACCGGCGACTCGCGCAATCCTCGACGCGTACACCGCGGGCGTCAACGCCTGGCTCGACGGGCATCACGACGCTCTCGGGCTGGCATTCCTGGCAACCGGCGACAAGCCCGAACCGTGGACGGACCTGGACACGGTCGCCTGGGGCAAGGTGCAGGCGTGGAACCTGGGCGGCAACTTCAACACCGAGGTCTTCCGCTACCTGGCCGACAGCGCCCTCGGCGACCCGGCGCGGACGGACGATCTCTTCCCTGCATACCGGCACGACGCGCCAGTCATCACGCCGACCGGGCTCCCCGGGTCCGGTGGCGCCGGCAGCCGGCCCACATCCCTCGGCAGGCCAGCTGGCGACACGGCGTCGACAGCCCGTGTGCCGATCGCGACTAGTGCCTCGCTGGACCCGGCCCAGGTTTCCGCCTGGCAATCCGTGGCGGGGCTTGGCCAGGCCGCGATGCAGATCGCCGGTCTCGACGCCGCTGCGGGGCTGGCTTCGGACCACGGTGTCGGTTCCAACAACTGGGTCGTGGCGCCGTCGATGTCGGCGACCGGCGGCGCCCTGCTCGCCAACGACCCGCACCTGGGGATCTCCATGCCCTCGATCTGGTACATGAACGGTCTTCACTGCCGGACAATCACGGTGGCCTGCCCGTACGACGTTGCAGGCGTCTCCTTTCCTGGGGTTCCAGGGGTCGTGCTCGGCCACAACGCCCGGATCGCCTGGGGTGCCACGAACGTGGGACCCGATGTCCAGGACTTGGTGGTCGAGGCCGTCGACCCGGCCAATCCAGCCGACTACCTCCACCTGGGAACGTCCATCCCCTTCGATGTCCGACACGAGCAGATCAAGGTCAAGGGCAGCACGCCGGTCGACCTCGAGGTCCGGTCGACGATGCACGGCCCGATCCTCAACGGCGTGGAGCCGCGCCTGGCAGCCGCGCCGCTGATGGCGCTGCGCTGGGCCGCCACCATCGAGCCGGACCGCACCCTGGAGGCGATCCTCGGGCTGGACACGGCGGCGAACTTCAAGGAGTTCCGGGCGAGCCTGGCGCTCTATGGCGCCCCGGCCCAGAACTTCGTGTACGCGGACGTCGACGGGCATATCGGGTACCAGCTCCCGGGCTACATCCCTATCCGCTCGAACCCGGACGATCGGGGCGATCGACCGGTCCGTGGCGACGACGGCAGTGGCGAGTGGACCGGACGGATCGCCTACGACGACCTGCCCTGGCAGCTCGACCCGCC
>JAXDKX010000071.1:0-4210 GCA_034666905.1 Chloroflexota bacterium
AGCATCGGCCCCGCGGTGTGGTCCATGCGGGGATGGTATCGGCCGTCGTGTCGGGCCCGCCGTCCCCAGACGAAGGTCAGCCGGCGGCGGCCGGCTCCGAAACGGTCAGCCCGCGGCGACGGGCTCCAGGCCGCCGATCAGCTGCTCGTGGAGCAGAGGGCCGCATTCGCCTTTGCCGATCGCGATGACCTTGTCGCCCTCCAATAGGATCGTCTCGGGCCGCAATGGCGTCGCGACCCCGTCGCGGATCACGGCGAACAGCGAACAGCCCTCGGGCATCGTGAGGTCGCGCGGTGCCTTGCCGATCGCCGGCGATCCGGCCTGGAGGTGGGCCTCGATCAGCTCCAGCTCGCCCTCGCCGAGGGCCGCCAGGTGGAGGAGCTCGTGGACCGGGATGTCCTGCTCGATCGAGCCGAGGATCATCCGGGTCGGGCTGATCAGCTCGTCCACGCCGAGGTGCTTGAACAGCGCCTCGTTCTTCGGGTTGTTGACCCGCGCGATCGTGCGCGGCACGTCGAAGTGGTGCTTGGCCATCTGGCAGATCACGAGGTTGTCCTCGTCGTCGCCGGTGACCGCGGCCACGATGTCCGCCCGGTTCGCCCCGGCCTGGGCAAGGTACTTGCCCTCGCAGCCGTCGTGGGCGATGACGACCGATCCGATCTCGTCGGCGATCTGGTTCGCCCGGTCCCTTTCCTTCTCCATGAGCGCGACTTCGTGGCCGGCGTCGATGAGTTCCTTGGCGAGGTAGTAGCCGACTTTCCCTCCGCCGACGACGAGGACGAACACCTCTCAAACCTCCTGGCTAGTGGCGGGAGTCGCACCGGGCGTCCCGACGTGGGTATGCGTTGGCGGCATCGTCGTCGCGACGGGCGACGGCTGCTCGTCATGGAGGTCGCCGTGGTGATGGCCGGTTGGCTCGAGCATGCCGGGAAGACCGGACGGCGGAAGGTCGAGAAAGCTGTCCACCGCATCCACCATCAGGCCGGTTCGACACAGGGTGGCGATGCCGAGTTCCGCATAGGCCTTGGCACGCAGCGGGTCGTTGATCTTGGCGATGACTTTGTCGACGCCCAGCGCTTCGCTGGCGAGCTGCGCGGCCATGACGTTCCGGTTGTCGCCCTCGGTCAGGGCCAGGAAGACATCGGCATCGGCCGCGCCGGCACGGCGAAGGACATCTTCATCCGTCCCGTCGCCGCGAATGGCCCGTCCGCCAAACGACGACGGGAGGCGGTCGAACGCCGAGGTCGTGCTGTCCAGGACGAGCACCTCGTGCCCGGTCCGATCGAAGTGATCCGCGGCTGTCGCGCCGACCCTGCCGCATCCGACGATGACGATCTTCACCTGGGCTCCTCGCTGATCGGTTCGCGCACCACCCAGACGGCACACGGCGCGTTCTGGAGGATGTACGGGATGGTCCGGCCGATGGCGAACTCGCCGCCGAACCGTTTGCGGTATGGCAATCCCACGACCAGCAGGTCGGCATCGCGCTCGACCGCCTCGTCCACGATTGCGGCGCCGACGTCACGGGCCTGGAGCAGGACCGGCTCGAGCCTGACCTTCGATTGCTCGGCGATCCCCTCGGCGCTGTCGAGCACCCGCTGGACCTCGTCCGTGGCGCCCGAGACATCGGAGTCGAGGGGGAGGGTCCAGTCGATCTCGAGGACATGCACCGCGATCAGTTCCGCCTTGGTGAGGCGAGCCTGCTCGGAAACGAGGCGGACGATTCGGCTGTCGGTTGGGCCGCCGTTGAGGGCGATGACGGCACGGCGAAACGCCGGCCCCTGGGCTTCTGACATGGCAGATCACGATACCACCGGCTGACGCGCGGGTCGCCCTACCGTTGCCTCGGCGCACCGGTCGGCTGGGGTTGCGATGGCCGACCGCGATCGCGATCATCCGGCGACGCCTCGAACATGGCCGGGTCCTCGCGCCGGTACGGCACCTGGATCACGACCGTGTGCGGGCGTCCCAGGAGGACGGCGCGGACCCGCTTCGATGCCTGGTTGTAGAGGATCCGTTCCCACCAATGTCGCGCGACATACTCGGGTACGACCACGAACGTAATCGGGGCCTCCCTGTCGGGCGGCCACGCGCTGTCGAGCACGTCCAGGTACGCCAGCAGGGGGCCCGCCAGGGCCCGGTACGGTGACTCGACCACGACCAGGGGCACGCCCGGGACCTGGCGCTCGAAGTCCGCCCGCAACCTGGCTGCCGAGTCGGGGTCATCGGAGATGTAGACGGCACGGATGTCGTCGCTGACCGATCGTCCCACGTTGATCGCCTGGACCACGGCTCGGGTCATGCCGGGGATCGGCACCACGACGCGATGCTCGCGATGCGGCGCGCGAACCACGAGATCCGGCGCCACCGCAAGCTCGCGACTCGCGCGGCTGTATTGCCGGTTGATGAACAGCATCATCAGCACCAGCGATGGGACGAGGATGACGACCAGGTAGGCGCCATCGACGAACTTCTCCGAGACCACCACGACAAGGACGACCGCCGTGAGCACAGCGCCGGCCGCATTGACAACCATCCGCCAGCGCCAGCCGGCACTCCGCTCGTCCAGCCAATGCCGGACCATGCCGATCTGGCTCAGGGTGAAGCACACGAAGACGCCGACCGAGTAGAGCGGGATCAGCGCATGCGTGTCGCCACCGAACGCGGCCAGCAGGGCGAAGGCGACGGCGGCGAGGAGCGCGATCCCCCAGGAGTAGGCCAGACGGTCGCCACGGAACGAGAACTGGCGAGGCATGTAGCCGTCCTCGGCGAGGATCGCGGCCAGCCTCGGAAAGGCGTTGAAGCTGGTATTGGCGGCGAGGAAGAGGATCAGCGCGGTACTGACCGCGAACGTCACGAACAGGACCGACCCGTTACCGAATGCCGTGGCAGCCGCCAGGGCGACGATGGAGGGGCCACCCGCCAACGTCGGACGCAGGCCAAATTGAACGGCGAAGACCGTCAGGCCGATGAACAGGATGCCGAGCAGGACCGCCATGGCGGTCATCGTGTTGGCGGCGTTCCTGGCCTCCGGCGGCTTGAACGCCGGGACCCCGTTGGCGATGGCCTCGACGCCGGTCAGGGCGACCGAGCCTCCGGCAAATGCCTTGAGCAACAGCAGGATGCCGATCGTGCTGGTGCCAAGCGGCACGGCGTCGGGCTCGGGCGGGATCGGGATTGCCGTCCCACTGACGATGCGGAAGGCGCCGATGGCCACGATGGCGAGCGCCAGGCCAATGAACAGGTAGGTCGGGACCGCAAAGATGTTCCCGGATTCGCGGAGCCCCCGCAGGTTGGCGATGGTGATCAACGAGATCGAGACGAAGGCGATCTCGATCCGGAGGTTGTACGCGGAGGGAATCACGGACTGGATCTGGGCAATGGCCGCCGCCGTCGACACGGCCACCGTCATGACGTAGTCGATCAGGAGGGCAGCTGCGGCGATCAAGCCGAAGATGGGCGCCAGGTTGGTGCGAGCCACGACATAGGCGCCTCCGCCGTTCGGATAGGCGCGACAGACCTGGCGATAGGAGACCGAGACCACCGCGAGGAGGAGGGCGATGGCGATCGCCACCTGGATCGAGAGGAGCAGGGCGCCCGCGCCTGCCAGCACCAGGACACGCAGGATCTCCTCGGTCGCGTAGGCCGATGAGCTGATCGCATCCGAGCTGAAGATGGCCATGGCCTTCTTCTTCGAGAGGCGCTCGCCGATCTCCTCTTCGGTCGAGAGTGGCCGACCGAAGACGATCCCACGGATCCTCCTGACCAACCGCCCGGTCGGCGTCAGCGGACGGCTTGCCGCCGCCTTGGCCACCAGCTGGCCGGTTCCCGTATAGCGGAAGTAGGGCGAATGCGGACGGTCGACGCGGACGCGACGATCCGCCGGTTTGCGGCCCTTCAGGGGCCGCCTGCCTCCGATCAATTCCGCTCCAATGTGGGTAGAAGGTCCGGTCAGCGACCGCGCCGATACGGGACGTCAGCGATGACCGTGTGCTCGCGTCCGACGAGGGCCGCCTTCAGCCGGTTGGCGGTCTGGTTATACAGCAAGCGGTCCCACCAGTGGCGGGGCACGTACTCGGGGAGGACGACGATCGTCAGTGGCGCCTCCTTGTCCGGAGGCCAGGACTGGTCGAGGATGTCGAGATAGGCGACCAGCGGAGAGATGAGCGCGCGGTACGGGGACTCGACGATCACCAGTGGCACGTCGGGA
>JAXDKX010000072.1:0-4362 GCA_034666905.1 Chloroflexota bacterium
CGCTTCGGGCTGAAGCCGAGACGGCGGCTTGCCTCCTGTTGGAGGGTGGACGTCGTGAAAGGCGCGGCCGGCGACCGCTTCTGAGCCTTCAGGCCGAGCTTCGTCACGACCGGCCGAATGGCGCGGATCGCCGCGACATGGGCATCGGATGCCGCCTCGTCGGCGATCTCAGCCGCTGCACCGTCGATGCGCACGAGTTCCGCGCCGAACGTCTCGCGGTCGGCGGTCTGGAGGATCGTCTGGATCGTCCAGTACTCGCGGGCGGTAAAGGCCGTGATCGCCCGCTCGCGCTCCACGACCAGACGGACCGCGACCGACTGGACGCGACCGGCCGAGAGACCGCGCTGGACCTTTTGGCCGAGCAGTGGGCTGAGCGTATAGCCGACCAGCCGGTCGACGATGCGCCGGGTCTGCTGGGCGTCGACGAGGTTCTGATCGATATCGCGCGGGTTCGCGAACGCCTCGCGGATCGCGGATTCGGTGATCTCGCTGAAGGTTACGCGGCGGGTCTTGGCGGCCGGAACGTGGGCCGCCTCCGCCACGTGCCACGCGATCGCCTCACCCTCGCGATCAAGGTCGGTGGCGAGGAAGACCATGTCGGCGCGCTTGGCTGCCTTCTCGATCTCGGATACCTGCTTGCGGCGATCCTCGGAGATGACGTATTCGGGTTCGAAGTCATGGTCGACGTCGACCCCGAACTTGCCCTTGCCCGGATTCTCGGGCAGGTCGCGGACATGGCCATAGGACGCGAGGACGCGGTAATCGGCGCCCAGATAGCGTTCGATGGTGCGGGCCTTGGCCGGTGATTCGACGATGACGAGGTTCTTTGGCACGGCCGGGAGTGTAGCACCGGGTCCTTCGCGGACCCGTATCGCGGGCTTCGAGCCCGGTTCAGGCCTCGCGGATCCGGCGCAGGAAGTCCTCGTCGATCTCGAGATCGGCGTCGACCTCGACGAGCGCCGTCGACCGTCGCGGATCGGCGTCAAGGCTGGCTTCCATCGTCTGGAGGCCCGACCCCGGATCGCTGCCGGAGATCGAACCCGGCGGGATCTCGACGAACCGGATATGGAGGTACGGGAAGAAGTAGATCGATGCCGAATCGTCGACGAAGACCGGTCGTTTCCCGTTCATCATGCGCAGGTTCGTGCAGCGCAACCCGACATCACCCTGGGACGGCGCCTCGAACAGGTCGGCGCGCATCGGCTGCTCGTTGATCACGTGGAGGATGGCGTTGCGGATCACACGCCGATCCTGGGCCACGGCAGGCGGCTCGGCCAGCCCCCCGATAGTCCCGTCAGGGGTGGTAAAAGTCGATGACCAGCCGGACGCGGCCGTTCGACATCCAGACGCCGATCCCGACGCGATCGTAGGCTGCGTTCATCAGGTTGACGTAGTGACCGCCCGAGTACGGCTTCTCGCTCTGGAAGAACAGGTGGGCGCCCAGGACCGAGGGATTTGGGCTGCCTGGGTAGCACCCGATGTTCTCTGCCCAGCGATAGCTGTGATAGCCCGCCCGAGCCAGGCGATTGCCGGGATTTCCATCGAGGAAGTGGCTGCAGTTCCCCCCGGTGGCCAGGAGCCTGGCATACGGCCTCGTGACCCTGGCGCTGATGCCGCTGTCGATCCAGAGCGGCGCGACACTTCGACCCCCAGGGCTGCTGCACGAGCCGCCGGACGTCACCCAGCCGCCGGTCCGGGTGCAGTTCATCAGTCGGAGGTAGTAGCTCTCCGCGGCAGCCCAGCTGCCGCCGCCAACCGCGCTCCCACCCTTGGACGTCGGCGCCTTCGGGATCGCCTTGGCCGGAGCCGCCGCGACCGGCTTGACCACGGCCTTCGGGGCGGGCTTGGGCACCGTCTTGAAGATCGCCCGGACGGAGCGATTCATCGGCGCGCCGGTCGCGCTCCGGGCTGTGATGTCCACCTTGGCCACGACCGCCGCGCTGAACGGCAGCGCTGTCGCCGGGGTGAACACCAGGACCTTGCCGGCTTCGGCCCAGGAGGTCTTGCCCTTGATCGGCTTGCCGCCGATCTTCACCGAGAAGGCACCGGCGGTCGAATGGCGGTCCATCGGTTCCGTGAAGCGCACCGAGATGGCCGCGTCGCGGGCGGCGTTCCGGGCGTCCGCCTGCGGCCGGAATCGAACGACGCCTGGCGGATTGACCGTCCTGACCGCCAGGGAGACCGGGGCGACTGCCAGGCCGTCACGGTCCACCACCCCCGCGACCTTCAGGTGGTAGCTGGTTCCCGCGAGCAGCGGCTTCGACGGACGGAAGGTGTAGCTGGTCGGCCCCCTGGGCGTGGTCGAGGTCTCGAGGTGGCCGGGCACCGGTGGGACGAGCCGGATCGCTCCAGCGACAGATGCCGGATCGACCGGTCCCACGAATCGCACGCTGAAGGCGGAATTGACCGAGACGCGAGTTCCGATCCGGTCGGTTGGCACGACGGTGCCGCTGGTCGCCTGACGGGTCAGGAACGCGGCTCTGGCGGGCTGCGCCAGCGGCTGGCCGGTCCTGGCCAGGGCGCCCGCCTGGACCGAGACCGTGTAGTAGACGCCCGGCGACCAGTGGGCCTGTGGAGCGATCGTCAGGGTGTCATTGGCCGCGTTCCACGCGAGCTCGACGGGCGCCGGTGGATCGACCTTGACCGCGGCGGCCACGGAGTCCGGGTCCATCGGCGTGGTGAACTCGATGGCCACGGGCGTCGTCAGGTCGCGATTGGTCGCGACAATGGTGTGGAACGCCGCGCGAGTCAGTGGCACGATGGTCGTGGGTGGCGTGGCCGAGGTCGTTGCCGGCAGTCCGGCGCCGACGATCGCCACGCCGAGGATCGCGGTCAGGCCGATCCCCAGCCCGATTCGCGAGACGACCGATCGGCGAACCAGGGCGCCAACGTAGACGGCGCCGAGAATCGGGACGGCCAGCAGCGCGACCGCGGCTTTGTGCAATAGACGACGCTCCTGGCTCGTTGCTTCTGGGGGACAGCATCGAGGGCGGTCCGTGCCGACCTGGGGGGTCGGGCCGGCGTCAGGGTAGCATCGGTCGTCGAGACCGGGCAACCTGGCAGGATGCCCTATCCCCGATCACCGCGGGATGGAGGCCGCGCCCGGATTGACGTCGGGTCTGCGCCTGCGAGTGTGCCGCCGGGTCGGAATCGACCGTGGACCCCTACGACCAGGCCGCGCCGCTCGAGCAACGTCAGGGCTGCCAGCACGCTGGCCACGGGCCAGCCAGTGACCGCGACGAGCTCGTCGACGGTCGCACGACCCAGGACCAGCTCGCGGCCGATCCGTCCTGCCGCCTCGCCGACGTCGGCCAGCGTTGCCGCTGCCCCGGTCGAGACACCCGGTTGGGCAAGATGATCGGCCAGGCCGAGATCGTCGATGAGCTGGGGGATCCCCGCCACGATCCGGGCCCCGCCGAGCGAATATTCGCGGAGGAAGGCGAGGCAGCCGGCCGATGCAGGCGCTCCAATCGGCCCGGGGACCAGGAAGCACTCGCGTCCCTGCTCGAGCGCCCATGACGCGGTGATCAGGGCGCCGCTCCGGGCGGGTGCTTCGACGACCACCGTGGCATCGGCGAGGCCGCTGATGACCCGGTTGCGGCGCGGGAACGTGCCGTGCGTTGGATGGACATCTGGCGCCAGCTCGGACACCACGGCGCCGCCGGCCTTGACGATCGACATGGCCAGACGCTCGTGGATCCGCGGGTGCAAGTGGGCGTGGCCCGAACCGATGACCGCGATCGTCGTGCCACGAGCGTGAATCGTGGCGGCATGGGCGGCGCCGTCGATGCCGGTGGCGAGGCCGGACACGACGGTGGCTCCTACGGACACGAGCGCAGTGGCGAGCCGGGCGGCAATCGCCCGACCGGCATTGGTCGCTCGTCGCGTGCCGACGACGGCTACCGCAGCACCCGCCTCGAGCGCCACGGGGTCGCCGAGGACGAAGAGGACATGCGGTGGCATGGCGATGGCAGCCAGGCGGACCGGATAGGTGGCATCGGCCACGGTCACGACCTGCAGCCCGAGCGCGCGGATGCGTTCGAGCGACCGGTCGGCGCGTTGCGACGCTTCGACGATGGCCTCGGCGACCGCCGCGGTCACGGGCCGACGCACGCCCTCGCCATGTTCTGGTGGCGTCGCCGACAGCCGTTCCGCGCCGCCAGCCATCGAGGCCTCGCGCAGGATCGCGACACCGGAATCGTACCGACCGAGCAAAGCCGCGAACCCAACCGGCCCGAGCCCATCGACGCAGGTCAGAACCGCCCAGGCGTCGCGCTCGGTCATGTCGGTCGCGGATCCGATGCTGGGCGTGGGTCGGCCGGCGCCGCTGCCGAGCGGTCCCGACTCCCCAATGCCGAGCAC
>JAXDKX010000073.1:0-11000 GCA_034666905.1 Chloroflexota bacterium
AGGGTCACGTCAGCCCTCGCCTCGAGGACGTCGAGGCGGCGGCACAGCAACGAGTCCTGGCGTACGACCGGGCGGGCGACGGGCACTACGACACCGTCTCGGCGTTCATCAAGAGCCTGCGCGGCAACGATCCGGATGCCGCCCTCTACTGGCTGGCGGCGATGATCGCGGCCGGCGAGGATCCCAAGTTCATCGCCCGCCGGCTGATCATCAGCGCGTCGGAGGATGTCGGCAACGCCGACCCGCGAGCACTCCAGGTGGCCATCGCGGCCGGTCAGGCGCTCGACTGGATCGGGCTGCCCGAGGCCCAGTACGCGCTCGCGCAGGCGACGACCTACATTGCGACGGCCCCCAAGTCGAACCGGTCCGGGGCCGCGTATTGGGCAGCCGTTTCCGACGTGGAAGCGCACGGCGCGCTGCCCGTGCCGCTGCACCTTCGCAACGCGCCCCATCGCGGCATGAAGCAGCACGGGATCGGCGTCGGGTACCGCTACTCCCACGACTTCGAAGGCGCCGACGTCGAGCAGCAATATCTTCCGGATGTCATCGCGGAGCGACGTTATTACCTGCCGACGGACCAGGGCTACGAGGCAACGATCGCGGCCAGGATGACGAGCCGTGCCGAGGCGAGGTCGGCCGCGAAGGCTTCCGCCCGGACGCCCCGGCAACGGATCCCCGGCCCGGACGCCACGCCGCATTCCGGTGACGGGTTGATGAAGACCCGCGAGAGCAACCGCAGGAAGCTGGCCGACACCGAGAAGCGCGATGCCGGAGCCGAGTAGCGCCTAGGAGGCGGGCGCGCTCGAGGAGCGCGGTCGGCGTGACACTGGCCTCGTGCCACCGGAGTAGAGGGCCTCTGTTCGGGCCGGCGTGCCGGCCGTCCGCCTGACCGGCGCCGGCGCGGCCGGGCGTTCCAGGCGCAGGACCCCGAGGGCCCACTCCAGGTCAGCACGGAGGCGCGGATCGAGGCGGCGGCGTGCCTGGCGGAGGGCTGCCTGTGCGGCCTCGCGCTCCCCGTCCAGCCCCGCTCGGGCGATGACCCGAATGGCAAAGGCCGCCAGCGTCGGTTCCTTGAGCCAGGGGCTGACGGCCTCGATCGCGGCCGCTCCGTGTGCTGCGAGCCGGTCGCGCCAGTCGATCCGAACCGCCGGGTCCGCATCCCTGGCATCAGCGAGCAGTGCAGCCAGCACGGCGGATGCGTCAGTCATGGTTCATTCTCCTGTCCGCGCGCTTGTCGGCGCGCACACGACCGGTCGAGTATACCGTATCTTCGCCTCTTCGAACCTTCGAGCATTCAAAGACTTGAAGAATGCCGCGAGGCCGGGTAGGCTGCCGCCATGCAAGCTCGAATGGCGCGCGCGGACGACTCCGAACGGCTTCGCCAGTTCAAGGCCGAGTTCTTCAAGGCGCTCGGTCATCCGGTTCGAATCGCCATCCTCGAATTCCTGCGAGGCGGGCCGCGAAGTGTCGGCGAGATCCAGGCGCTGACCGGTGTGCCGGGGTCGTCGATCTCCCAGCAGCTCGCCGTCCTGCGCGGGCGCGGGATCGTCGTGCCCGAGCGTGCCGGCACTACGGTGCGCTATCACGCCGCCGACCCGGAGATCTACGCGCTGCTCGACGTCGCCCGACAGATCTTCTACGCCCATCTGAGCGACAACGCCGAGTTGCTGCGCCTGGTCGAGGCGGAAGCCGAGCGGGTCATCGGCGCCCGCTGAGCGCAAGCTCGATCGGGCTCACTCCCCCGCGCTGACGGGCACCGTCGGGACGACGGCGATGAACAGGCCGTCGCGCTTCGGATAGCGGCCCTCGGGGCGTGCCCACCGAATGTAGTTGCGGATCATCTCCGCGCGGTCCTGGTACGTTCCCGGCGGGTCCGAGGCTCCCCAGATGCTCGAGACCCGCGGGTACCAGGGGTCCAGGATGTAGGCTCCGGCGACGGTGGCATCGGCAAACGCGGCGGGGTCCGCGTCGGCGCGGAAGCCGGTCATCACCCAGGTGTGGGCGCCCCACCAGGCAAGCAGCAGGACCGGCGACCCCGTTGATTCGATCGCCGACGCCGCGTCGCGCAGGGCTGCCTGCCGGGTCTTGTAGGTGCGCACTTCGTACCCTGGTGCGCCGTAGGCGTCAAGCGCGCGAGCCATGGCCCGCGGACCCCACAGGCCGTTGTGGCTGTCGGAGTAGCTCTCCCACTCGTGGACGCGGCCCTGGAGTTCGCGCTGGAACGCGATCGACGTGTCCGCCTTGCCCAGGAATGCGAGGGTGATCTGCACGGCCGCCGGCGAGCACCACGTGTTCTTCCCTTCCGACACGAAGATGCTCTTCGGATCCGACGCGATGTTGAGGTCGACCTTGACCCGGGCCGGCGTCGGCTGCGGTGTGGGTTCGGGCGTCGCCGTCGGCATCGGGTCGGGCGAGATCGACGGCTTGGCGGGGGATGTCGGCGCCGGTCCCGTCGTCCCGGTCGGTCCGGCGATCTGGCGCGGCGGGGTGAGGAGGAGGGTCTCCGCCGCTGGTCGATCCAGGACGGGAGCGGCGATCATCCGATCGAGCCTGGCGATGGCGCGGTCGAAGAGCCGGCCGGCTCCCAGGGCATCCGTGGCCACCGCGAGGCTGCCGAGGGTCACGAGCAAGACGACGGCCACGGCGATCAGCCCGAGCGACGGCCGGCGACGACCGCGACGAGCTGGGCGATTGGTTGCGGTCGACATCGCCTGCTGGGAACCCCTTGTGCGGACGACCTGACGACGTTCGAGGCGGCCAACGTGCAACGGCCTCCGCGGACCCGGCAGTCAGCCTGCCACAGATTGCGATTCGGGCGCCGCGATGCGGGCGCTACGGTTCGAGGTCGAACGCCCGGATGTGTCGGGGCCGAAAGACGGCGATCGGCCGACGATCGAAGGTCGCGACACGGCGGACACCGATCCGCTCCGCTGCGGCCACGAGGAGCGCATCGGCCAGCCGGGGACGGTGTTCGGCCATCGCGTCAAGCAGTTCGACCGCGCGAACCAGGTCCGCCCTGGTTGGCGCCACGAGACGGATCGCGCCACCGGTCACGGAACGCACGAGGGCGAGCGAGGCGGCGACGCCCAGCTCCCGCTGGAGGAGCATGTCGAGCTCCCCGAGCGTCAGCGCACCGAGCAGAAGCGGCTCATCTGCCCTTCCGAACCAGGCCAGCGCTGCGGCATGGTTCAGGTCCGCCCGATCGGCAGCCGCGAGGACCACGCTCGCGTCGAGCAGGATCGCCATCGGCCGACGTTAACGTCCCTCGGCGGGGCGCCGGCCGGTCTCGCGTCGCACGATCGAGCGTCCGTCGAGCGACAGGCGACCGTGTGCGCTGCGACCAACCGCCAGGAACGGCAGGTCGGGCTCCTGTTCGTGCTCGGCGAGAAAAGCCTCGAGGGCCACGGCGATCACGGCGGTCTTCGTGGTACGGGCCTGGTGCGCGAAGCGCTCAACCCGCTCGAGCAGGTCAGCGTCGGCCAGGATCGTCGTTCGGCGAGTTGGCATATGCCAGCATATATGACACGGTGGCGCAGCGACGTCAAGCCATGCGACCATCCCGGCACGCCCCGACCCTAGCCAGGAGGTTCCCGTGGATCGCTTCGAGCCCAACCTGCGCATCCCCGGACCGACCGGGCTTCCGCCGAGCGTCCGGGAGGCCGGCGCCCGCCAGATGATCAACCACCGAGGGCCCGAGTTCGCGGCGATGCTGGAACGAATCCTGAGCGGGATGAAGCCCTACTTCGGGACGACCGGCGATGTCGCGATGATCACGACCGCCGGCACGGGCGGCCTCGAGGCGGCTGTCGTCAACACGCTCTCGCCCGGAGATCGCGTCCTGGCCGTTTCGATCGGGTCGTTCGGCGACCGATTCGCCAAGATCGCCCGGACCTATGGCGCCGACGTCACCAGGATCGAGGTCGAATGGGGACAAGCGGCCGATCCCGCGACGCTTCGCGCCGAACTCCAGCGGGACAACGGCTACCGGGCGGTCCTGCTCACCCACAATGAGACCTCGACGGCCGTCATGAATCCGATCCCCGAGCTGGCGGCCGTGGTTCGCGAGCTGGCCCCCGAAGCGCTCATCCTCGTCGACAGCGTGTCCGGGCTTGGCGCCGTTCCATTCGAGATGGATGCGTGGGGCGTGGACGTCGTCGTCACGGGTTCGCAGAAGGCTTGGATGGCTGCGCCCGGCCTGGCCATGATCGGTGCCTCTGCCCGAGCGTGGACCGCGATGGAGACGGCGACGATGCCGCGGGTCTACCTGGACCTGCGCGTCCATCGCGACAGCCATGCCGTTGGCCAGACCCCGTGGACCCCCGCGATCGGGGTCGTCTACCAGGTCGACGAAGGGATCCGGCTGATGAATGCCGAGGGCGCCAGCGGGGTCTTCGCCCGCCACGAAGCGTGTGCCGCCGCCGCCCGCGCTGGCCTGGCGGCCCTCGGGTTCGAGCTGTTCGCCGATCAGCGCTTCGCCTCGCGCACGGTGACCGCCGCGAACGTCCCCGACGATCTCGACTGGAAAGGGTTCAACGGTGAGCTCAAGCGACGAGGCCTGGTCCTCGCGGGAGGCCAGGGCAAGCTGGCCGGCAAGATCTTCAGGCTGGGTCATCTGGGGTCGGTGACGGTCGAGGAGATCCTGGGCGCAATGAGCACGCTCGAATTCGCCTCGATTGGCATGGGCCGACCGGTCCAGCCAGGATCGGCGGTGGCGGCAGCCCAGGTCGCCGCCCTTGAATCGTTCGGCATTGCCCGCCGGGCCGCCGCCGCGACCGCGGGCGCATGAGGGTCCTGGTTGCCGAGCCGATCGCCGCGGAGGGCATCGCGCTCCTCCGCGCCAGCCACGAGGTCGACGAGCGACCTGGCCTGAGCCGCGACGAACTGTGCTCGATCCTGCCCGACTACGACGCCCTGATCGTGCGCAGCCAGGTCCAGGTCGACGCCGAGCTGATCGCGGCCGGGACCCGGCTCGTGGTGATCGGCCGCGCCGGCGTGGGCGTCGACAACGTGGACCTCGACGCGGCGACCCGGGCCGGGATCATGGTGGTCAACGCTCCGACCGGCAACACGATCGCCGCCGCCGAGCACACCCTGGCCCTGCTCTACGGGATCGCTCGCCGGACGGCACCGGCCGACGCCTCGGTCCGGCGAGGGGAATGGAAGCGCGCCCAGTTCACCGGCCTCGAGCTGCGCGGCCGTACCCTTGGCATCGTCGGCCTGGGCAAGATCGGACAGGCCATCGCGGTCCGAGCGCTGGCGATGGAGATGACCGTCCTCGCCGTTGACCCGTTCCTGACGGCCGAGCAGGCGGCCAACCACGGCGTCGAGCTGGTCGACTTCGATGCCATGCTCGCGCGCGCCGACGTCGTGACCGTCCACGTCCCGCTCACCCGGGCGACCCGCGGCCTGATCGGCCGAGCAGCGATCGCCAAGCTCAAGCCCGGCTCGATCGTGCTGAATGTCGCGCGCGGTGGGGTAGTCGACGAAGCGGCGGTTGCCGAAGCGCTGGGCAGCGGACACCTCGGTGGGGCCGGGATCGACGTCTTCGAGCACGAGCCGCCAACGGGCTCGCCCCTCCTCGACGCACCGAACACGCTCCTCACGCCGCACCTCGGGGCGTCGACGGCCGAGGCCCAGATCCTCGTTGCGGAGGAGGTTGCCGCGCAGGTCCTCGACGTCCTCGACGGACGAAGCGCCCGATACGCGGTCAATGCTCCGCTGCTGACGCCGGAGACCGCCCGGGCGATTGCGCCGTACCTGCCGCTCGCCGAGGTGCTCGGCCGCTTCTTCGCCCAGTTCTCGCGCGGCGGCGTCCGCATCCTGACCCTGGAGATCGCTGGCGATCTTGCCGAGCACGACGGCACGCCGCTGACAGCTGCCGTGCTGCGAGGGCTGCTCGAGACCGCCACGACCGAGCGCGTCAACCTGGTCAACGCCGGGGCGCTGGCGAAAGCTCGCGGGATCACGGTGGTCGAGCGCAAGACGCCCGATGCCGGCGCGTTCGCGGCGTCCCTCACGCTGTCAGGCGAGACGGGTGGCCGAACGACGGTGGTCGCCGGAACGGTCGCCGGCGGCGAGCCTCGCATCACCCGCCTCGACGACTACCGCCTGGATATGGCGCCGGCCGACACCATGCTCATCACCCGGCACATGGATCGTCCGGGAACGGTCGGACGGGTCGGGATCATGCTCGGCGAGGCCGACGTGAACATCAGCGCAATGCATCTGGCGAGGAGCCGGCCGCGCGAGGATGCCCTGATGATCCTGGCGCTCGACGACGACGTTCCCGAGTCGGTCTCGGACGCGATCCGGAGGCAGGAGGCCGTCCGGGACCTGTGGACCATCCGACTCGGAGGCACCCGCTGACGGTCCCGACCACGATCCCGATTCCCGATCGCCTGGACGCCACGCTCGTCCTCGTCCGGCACGGCGAGTCCCAGTACATCGTCGAGAACCGCTTTCAGGGCCAGGCCGACTCGCCGCTCTCCCCGACCGGCCTGCGCCAGGCGCAGCTCGTCGCGCGGCGGCTGGCCTCGCCCCACGAGCCGCCTGCGCTTCCCGTGCCGATCGGCCGGCCGGTCGAGCTCATCCACTCCCCGTTGGAGCGGACGGCCCAGACGGCAAGGGCAATCGCCGAGGCCCTGTCCGCAGGCGGCCCAGCACCCTTCGTCCGCGCCGATCCGGGGTTCCTGGAGATCGGACAAGGCGCCTGGGAGGGCCTGCATGCTGCAGAGATCGCCGAGCGATTCGGGCCTGAGCTCGGGGCCTGGCGCCGCCGTCCGCTCGAGACATGGGCCCCAGGTGGCGAATCACTTCCGGACGTGGCGGCTCGAGTCCGGCCTGCCCTGGCCGGCCTGCTGGAACGATTGGCCGAGGGCCGCCCGCCGGGGTCGGCCGATCGGTCGCAGGTGGCCGGGTACCATGAACCGATCCCCGATCATCCGTGGTCGATCGTCGTCGCCCACGACGGCGTCTTCAAGGTGACGTTGCTGACGCTGTTTGACCTGCCGCTCGATCGGTTCTGGATGTGGTCGATGGACCTGTGCGGAATCACCGTCGTCGATCTCCGCGCGGGCCGTCCCGTTCTGCGCGCCCACAACCTGACGGCTCACCTCTCGACGCTCCAGGACGAAGAGGCCGTGGCAGATCTCGAGGATCGAAGCCGCAGCGGCGCCCTCTGACTCAATGCAAACGCTTCGGGCGGTCCTTCCGGCGGAGCGCGAGTCGAAGCAGGCTGACCCGCAGCCTGCGCTGGGCGGCCCGCAGCGCTGCGACGCGGTCGTCGCCGAGGATTCGCTGGCCGTAGGCGGATTCGACCTTGGCCCGGGCGACTGTCTCGAGCTCGGGGCGTGACGCGGGCAGGACCTCGCCGAGCGCGCCGGTGAACTCGTAGACCGTCTGGGTCGGGCGCGGACCGAAGCCGAAGCGGCCGGCCAGGCGGGTCACCGTTCCGTACGCCAGGTCCGCCGTGGTGCCCGAGCGCGGTCCGCGCTGCCAGACGATGAAGGCCAGGCCGGCCATCGCCAGGAGCAGGAGGATGCCGACGGCCAGGAGCGGCCCCAGCGGGGTGCGGTTCCGGCCGACGACGGATCCGCTCGGGTCGTTGGCAAAGGGGTCCTTCTCCGGCGGGCGGCTCAGGATGGCCCCGCTGCCCGTGGCTTTCGGGCCGGATGCGACCGGCTTTCCCGACGGAAGGGGCGCGAGCTGCGCGATCCCGCCACCAGTGGGATCGAACGTCACCCAGCCGACTGACGGGAAGTAGACCTCCACCCAGGCGTGGGCGTTGCTGTTGAAGATCCGTTCCTGCCCGGTCTGCGGATCGCGCGAGCCCGGCAGGAACCCCTGCGCGATGCGAGTCGGGACCCCGAGGTCGCGCAGGATCACGGCCATCGTGGCCGCGTAGTACTGGCAGAACCCGTGCTTGAACTGGGCGAAGCACTCGACCGTCGAGACGCCGGCGCAGTCGATCCCGCGGACGTCGGTGTCGTAGGTGAAGGCGCTGGAGTGGAGCTCCCGGACGATGGTGGCGGCGAGGTCATAGGGGCTGTTCGAGGGGGACTCCGCGACGATCTTGGCCTCGAGCTGCCTCGCAAACGGTCCGAACGACCCGTCGGCCACGCCGAGGTAGAGGCTGCTGACCTCGCTGGGATAGTTGGTTCCGGCGGCACGGAGCAGCTCCTCGTTGAGCTGGCCTGGATCGTTGCCGTCGACCTGTACGAGCGCGGTGACCGAGTACGGTTCGTTGCCATCGCGATCGACCGTCGAAAAGTAGCCGTCCTGGCCGACCACCGTCAGCGTGGTGCCCAGGTTGACGCTGACCGGGGTCGCCGGCGACAGGATCGTCGAGCCGCGGAAATCGGCTGGGGTGACCGTGAAGGACAGGGACTTTCGGCCCTGCGGGAGCACGTCGTCGGCAAAGCCGGTGAGCAACGGGTCGTCGGCGGCCCGGGCGACCGTGCTCGAGTTGCTCATGCTCCAGCCGTTGAGATCGATGCGATCGTAGGTGACCGCCCGCCAGTAGTAGGCGGCCGTGTCCTGGGGCGACATCTGGACGGTCAGCGCCAGCGACGAATCGGTCGTCCAGACCTGCTGGACCGCGGCCGTCGGGCCGAAGGTCACGCCGAACGACCGATTGGCGCCGCCATTCGGCAGGAACCGCTGGAAGGACCGCGACAGGAGGACCAGCCCGTCGCTGACGCCACCCATCGCGCCGGCCAGCGGCGCGGACGCCGCTGTCTGGGTGAGCAGGAGTGCGCCGATGACGGCCACCGAGACGAACACCGTTCCGCCTCGCAGGTAGACGGACGAGATCGACGAGGGGTCGCCGATCCGCCGGCGAAGCCATTCCGACTGCTCCTCGATCACGTGGCCGCGGATGAGCAGGAAGAGCGCGGCGAGGCTGTAGACGACGAGGAAGAAGAGCTGGTCGTTGGTCGTGAGCGCCATGTCGCCCACCAGCAGCAGGCCGACCACTGCGACCGCGCTCAACGGCCGATGGTGGCCGAAGATGGCGTAGGACGCGAACATCGAGGTTGCCCAGACGAGCAGGCCGATCGCCAGCAGGTAGTGCAGGTACTCGATCGTCGACGCCTGGTTGTGGATGACGATGTCGGAGTACGCGGCCACGATCGAGGCCGCGGTCGCCGTGTACAGGTCATGGATCGATGCGCCGGCCGGGAAGGCCACCGAACCGACGAAGAGCGGCACGATCAGCGCGGCCGCGACCGACCCGATGAGGTACGTCAGCCAGCGACCCCAGCCGACCTTGGTGCCGATGAACCCGGCGAGCACGCCGCCGAGCACGGTCCATTGCAGGAAGTCCAGGTAGGAATTGCGGCCCAGCACCCAGCGAGCATCGTCGAGCGACCAGGCCAGGGTCAGGCACAGCAGGATCGCCAGCGCGAGCGTCGCCCAGCCTTCGGCAGGAGCCAGCGGAATGCGGCGCCTCATACCGCGAGGACCTCGCCAAGCGGACGATCCGGCACGATGGTGTACGCCTTCAACTCATATTCGGCCAGCGCGTGGCGCAGCGCTCGTGCGCGCTTGGCGGCGTCTTCGTTGACCTCGGTTGGTGGGATCCGATCCTCGCCGCTGAATGGCGCCTCGCGGCTTCCGGGGAATCGATCGAACGCCGCCGCATCGAGCGACAGGACGACGCACGCTACGCCACGGGCGCGAAGGGAGGCCAGTGGCCTGACCCACGACGGGTCGAGCGAAGGCGTGATGACGACGGCGGTCATCCCCCGGCGCAGTCGTCCCACCGTGGTGATGAGGGTCTCGACCAAGGGGGTGTTGCTGTCGGCCTCGACCGAGGCCAGCAGCTGCATGACCTTGAGATGCTGGCGGCTGCCGCGGTCCGGCGGCAGGAACGCGACCCGTCCGACGTTGACCGTCATCCCCACCGCCCGACCCTCCTGGAGGGCCTTGTCGGCGATGGAGGCCGCGGCGCGCACGGCTGACTCGACCGTGGAATCGTCGCCGCGCCCGGTCTGGACGCTGCGCTGCAGGTCGAGCACGATCCAGGCGTCGGCCGTCTGCTCCAGGTCGAACTCCTTGACCTGGATCTCGCCGTGGCGGGCCGTGCTCTTCCAATGGATCCGGTTCATGCTGTCGCCCGGCGCGTACGGTCGGACCGTGGTGGCGAGGGGCGTCGTCTGGTGGGCTCGGACGGGTGCCATGCGACTGCCCTCGAGCGACGCGGCGGGCAGGCGCCAGCGCGGCAGCGGCTCGAGGCGCGGATAGACCACGACCGAGACGCCCTGGCCGACGGTCGCCGAGGCCTCGAAGAAGCCGAACGGGTCGCCGGTCCGGATGTGCAGCGGCTCGATCCGGAAATGGCCACGGCGCGAGAGCGGGATGCGGATGAGCCACGATCGTTCGCTCCGCCCGCCCAGCGTGATGGCGCGACCCGGAAGGCCGCCCGGCAGCGTGGTCGGATTGTGGATCTCCAGCCAGAGCTTGGCGATGCGACTTCCGTTGCGGAGGGTGTAGGTGACCCGCACCTGGTCGCCGACATGGCCGTGCAGCTGGCTTACGGAGTAACCGGCCTCGAGGTCGGTCAAGCCGAGGCGGACCACGACGTACGAGCCCCCGACGACGAGGATGGCCAGGTAGAGCAAGTAGAACAGGAAAGGCAGCGCCGTCGAGAACGCCGCGACCACGAGGATCACGGCCGCGACGAGCAGCTGCAGCTTGCGGATCATCGCGCGGGCCCTGCGTGCCGGCTCGGTCTGGCGCTAGGCGTTCGTGGGAGCCGACGACGATCGAGAGGGTGACCGCAGGTCGGTCGGTCCGCCGCCGGTCGGGCGAATGCCATCGATCGCGGTCGACTCGAGCAGCTCCCGAACGACCTGGCCGGCCTGGACATCATGGATCGACGAGCTCGTCTTGATGATCAGGCGGTGGGCCAGGGCGGGCACGGCCAGCGCCTTGATGTCGTCCGGGATGACGTAATCGCGACCGAGCAGGCCGGCCAGCGCCTGGCCCGCGCGATAGAGCGC
>JAXDKX010000074.1:0-3460 GCA_034666905.1 Chloroflexota bacterium
CCTTCGCGACGATCTCGGGCTCACCGGGACCAAGGAGTGCTGCCTCGTCGGCGAGTGCGGCGCCTGCACCGTCCTGGTCGACGACGTGAGCGTCGATTCGTGCCTGGTGTTCGCCGTCGAGGCGGACGGCACCGCAGTGACGACCGTCGAGGGCCTGGCCACGGGCAACCGTCTCCACGCCCTCCAACAGGCGTTTCTCGAGACCGGTGCCGCGCAATGCGGGTTCTGCATCCCGGGCCAGCTGATCGCGGCGAAGGCGTTGCTCGCGCTCCATCCGCATCCAACGCGAGCCGAGGTCGAGGATGGACTGGCCGGCAACCTGTGTCGCTGTGCCGGCTACGGCCAGATCATCGAAGCCGTCCTGGCCGCGGCCGGGGTGAAAGACGCCGAACGATGACCGACCAGGGCATCGGCGCGTCACCCGCCCGCGTCGGCGGCCTCGACCGGGTCACGGGCCGGCAGGCGTACGTGGCCGACCTCCATCTCGAGGACGTCCTGCACGCCAAGCTCGTGACACTCGACTGCGCGCGCGCCCGGATCATCGCCATCGACACGAGCGCCGCCCTCGACGTGCCGGGCGTCCGCATCGCCATCACCGCGGCCGACCTCCCGCAGCCCATGCCGCGCTTCGGACCGCAGTTCCAGGATCGGCCGGTCATCGCCGTCGGCGAGACCCACTACCACGGGGAGCCGGTCGCGGCGATCGCCGCGGAAACCCGGGATGCCGCCGAGGAGGCGGCCAGCCTCGTGCGGGTCGAGTACGAGGAGCTGCCGGCGGTCTTCACGATCGCGAGCGCCCTCGATCGGGATGCCCCGCTCGTCCAGGAGCCGTCGCTCCGACCCGGCGACCCGTTCGCCGGCACGAACATCCTTCGCGAGCACCACTACGGCTGGGGCGACGTCGACGCGGCCTCGGCGGAGGTCGTCGTCGAAGGGACCTACGCGTTTCCGATGGTCACCCAGTTCGCGATCGAGCCGCACGGCTTCATCGCCGCGCCCGATGGCGACGGGATCGCGATCTGGAGCTCGATCCAGCACCCGAACTGGCTGCAGCGGGTCATTGCCGGTCTCCTCCAGCTGCCGCTGGCCAAGGTCCGGGTGTTCGCGCCCGACCCGGGTGGCGGGTTCGGTGGCAAGCAGCACGCGAAGTACGAGCCGCTCGTCGCGTTCATGGCCCTCCGGGCCGGGCGGCCGGTCCGCCTCGTCCTGACCCTCGAGGAGACGTTCCAGGCCGTGCGCCGTGGCGCCTCGGAAGTCCGGGTCCGCTCCGGGTTTCGCACCGATGGCAGGCTGGTGTTCCGCGACATCGAGGCCAATTACCTCAACGGCGCCTACGCCGACATCGCCGACCGCACGGTGGCGAAGGGCGGGTACACCGCGAACGGGCCGTACCTCGTCCCCGCGGTGCGGATCGTTGCCCGGAGCATCCTCTCCCACACGACACCGTCGACCGCGTTCCGTGGCTTCGGTAATCCGCAGCAGATCTGGGCGGTGGAATCGAACATGGACGAGGCCGCCGGCGTCCTCGGCATCGATCCGCTGGCGCTCCGGCTCAAGAACCTCGCCCGGCGCGGCGACGACTTCATCCCGGGCGACCGGCCGTCCGATGGGGAGTGGACCCAGACGGTCGAGCGGGCGGCCGCATTGATCGGCTGGAGGACTCCACCGGCGCCCGGTCGAGGTCGCGGCCTGGCGGTTGGCCTGAAGTCCGGGCCGACGACCGGCCTGTCCTACTCCACGGTCCGGCTGCTCGCCGACGGGAGCGCGATCGTCTACGCCGGGACGTCCGACATGGGCCAGGGCGCCCGGACGATCTTCGCCCAGATCGTGTCCCAGGAGCTGGGCTGCCCGCTCGACTGGGTCACCGTCGTCATGGGCGACACCGCCGTCGTTCCCTATGACCAGCAGACCTCGGCGAGCCGCTCGTCGGTGCTCATGGGCAATTCGATCCTGCTCGCCTGTCGCGACGTCCAGGCCAAGCTTCGGGCGATGGCCGCGAGGCTCGAGTCCGTCGACGAGGCCGGGATCGTCGTCGATCGCGGCGAGGTCCGCATCGGGGAGCAGGTCCGTCCCATCCGCGACGTCCTGATCCGCGGGCTCGGTCGGCTCGGCGGCGAGGTCATCGGGCTCGGGGAGATGCGCAAGGAGGCGGAACCGGAGCATCCCCTCGGTGGGACGGCCGCCTTCTACGAGTTCAACTGCACGGCCGTCGAGGTCGAGGTCGATCGGGCGACCGGCGACATCGTCATCGCCCGCCATGTCACGGTCTCCGATGTGGGCAAGGCCCTCAACCCGGTCCAGGTGCGCGGGCAGGACGAGGGTGCCGCGATCATGGGCCTGGGCCACACGCTCATGGAGCAGTACATCTATGACGATACGGGCAGGATTCGGAACCTCGGGGCAATCGACTACCGGATCCCGACGAGCATGGACCTGCCGCTCCTCATGGAGAGCGACATCGTCGAGAACGAGGACGGGCCTGGCCCCTACGGGTCAAAGGGAATGAGCGAGGGCGCGCTCCTGTGCGTGGCGCCGGCCGTGGCCGCCGCCGTGCGTGACGCGACCGGCGTTGTCATCCGCGATCTCCCGCTCACACCGGAGCGGGTCTGGCGAGCCCTCAACGATCGGTCGACCGAGCCCGAGCCAGAGGCGGAATCGGCTCGCGATCCCTCGGGGTGAGGCCGACAACATGACATATGCCGTCGCCCTCGACGCACCGCATTCCGGGACGCTCGCGGACGCAACCGCGCTCGTTGGCGGCAAGGCCGCCAACCTCGGGGTCATGGCCCGTGAGCTCAGCCTCCCGGTGCCGCCCGGATTCGCGATCACCACCGCGACCTGTCGAACGTTCCTGGCGAGCGGTTGGCCGGCCGGCCTCGACGACGAGCTGCGGGTGCGGATGGCCGCAGTGGAGGCGGTCGTCGGACGACGATTCGGCGACCCGTCGGACCCGTTGCTCGTGAGCGTCCGGTCGGGCGCGCCGATCTCGATGCCCGGGATGATGGACACCATCCTGAACCTCGGCCTGAACGATGACACGACGGCGGGCCTCGCCAGGGCCTCCGGCAGCGACGCGTTCGCGCGCGACTGTCGGCAGCGCTTCGTCGCAAGCTTCCAGGCGATCGCCGGCGTGACCGAGGTCCCCGAGGATCCGTGGCGGCAGCTGCACCTGGCGATCGAGGCGGTGTTCCGGTCATGGAAGAGCGACCGCGCCCAGGCCTATCGCCAGAAGGAACGGATCCCGGACGATCTGGGGACCGCGGTGACCGTCCAGGCCATGGTGTACGGCAACCGCGGTTCGTCCTCGGCGACCGGTGTCGTGTTCACGCGCAACCCGGCGACCGGCGAGCCAACGCTCTTCGGTGACGTGATGTTCAACGCCCAGGGCGAGGATGTTGTCGCCGGCACGCATCGGACGGAGCCGATCAGCGTGCTGGACGAGCGCCTGCCTTCCGTCGCC
>JAXDKX010000075.1:0-5465 GCA_034666905.1 Chloroflexota bacterium
GCCCGCCCCGGATCCAACGGTCGTGGCGATGACCACGCCGCTCCTTGTTCACGAGCGGCGGCGCACGCAGCGCAACGACGCCGCGGCCGATCGTCGCCGACGGCGGACCCTGGCGGCATCGTCCGCCTCCGACACGATGGCCGCGAACGGCGAGGTCGCCATGGAGATCGGGCAAGCCCCGTCGGATGGCGCGGCCAACGCTGCCCGCCCGCCGAGCCCGACTGGACGAGGGCGCGCCGCGGGCTGACGTGGCCGCAGGGCATGCTGGCTGAATCCGTCGAATCGCGGCAGGATGAACGCATGGCGCACTCGCATCGCGGTCTCCGACAGATGCTCGGCCTGATCGCGGCCGCCACCTTGCTCGTCGGGGCCTTGGGCGTCCCTGGGCCTGCGTCGGCGGCAGCCGGACTCACGACCTGGGACGGCGGCGTGGATCTCTATCGGAGCGGCAGCTATACCGTTCAGAAGAGCTGGCTGTGGTGCACGGCCGCGGGCGTCCAGATCGTGCGCAACATCGTCGACGTGGAGGCCGACCACACCACCAGTGGCCAACGGGACTATTTCGCGTGGATGCGCCTCCACAACCGGTACCACCTGCCGCTGTCGGCCGGAGTCGACGCGCAGGGTTGGGCCGCCGGCCTTCGCCATTTCGTCGACGACCGATACCGGCTGGTCACGAGCACGACGTTCGATGCGGCCCTCCGATCGGCCGTCCGCCGGCTGCGGCAGACCAACCTCCCGGTGGCCCTGACCGTCTCGCAGGGCAATCACGGCTGGATCCTGACGGGCTTCACCGCGACCGCGGACCCGTCCGCGACGGCCTCGTTCACGGTCACGAGCGTTCGTGTCGTCGGGCCGCTCTATGGCCTGCAAAGTCGCAATGGTTACGACATGCCACCGAATACGCTGCTCACGCCCAGCCAGCTGCGGCGCTACTTCACGCCGTGGAACTACGCACCGATGCACATGGCCTGGGACGGGCGCTACGTGTCGATCCAGCCGATGCCGTCGGCGATCGTCGCGCTGCCGCACTAGGCCGCGCTCGCGACGAGCGTTTCGCGGTAAGAGCGTTCGCGGTAAGCCGCCGATACGCGCCAGTGCAGGTCGGCTTGCTAGCGTGACCTCGTCATCCCGCCGGAGACGCAGGGTCGAGATCGGCGCAGCCGGCCGACCGGGAAGGAGATCGGACCGTGAACAAGGTCCTCCTCACGGGGCGCCTCACGCGCGACCCGGAGATGCGCGGCCTCGCCTCGGGCAAGAACGTCACGACGTTCACCGTCGCCAGCAACGAGTTCCTCGGCGGTGGCAAGGAGAAGGCGGAATATCACCCTGTCGTTACCTGGGATCGCCTCGCCGAGATCGCCGGCCGCTACCTCGGCAAGGGCCAGCAGGTCGCCATCGAGGGCCGGCTGCAGACACGTTCATGGGATGACGAGCGAGGTGCCAGGCACTGGAAGACCGAGATCGTGGCCTCCCACGTGGAGATGCTGTCCGGCCGGCGCAAGAAGGACTACGAGGCCCAGCAGGCCGCGGATTCACTCTCGTCACAGGCGACGGCACTCGGTGAGGCGTCGGCCGCCGATCCGATCGCCGCTGATCCGATCGCCGCCGGAACCTTCGATCCGGGCGAGCCCGACGACGAGTCGGACGAAGCGTCGGAGGGTACGCCGGAGGCCGTCGCCGCGGCCTGACACCCGATTCTCCCTTCGCGGCGGCGACGCGGCCCCCCTCCTCCGTCGCCGCCGCTTCCGCTACTTCGTGTCCGGTCTCCCGTAGAGCGCCCGCCGCGGCAGCCCGGTCGTGGTTGCCACTTGACGGGCAGCCTCGCTCCGGCCAGCACCGCCGGCGACGAGCCGCTCCACCGCTGCCCGAGCGTCGCGCAGGTTGTCCGCTGCCTCCTCGCCGGAGGGCGATGGGCGCGCCCCGGCCCAATCGCCGACCACGAGCGCGAACTCGCCACGGGCGGGGATCCGGCCGTCAGCTGCCGCGGCGGCGAGCTGGCCCAACGGCCCGCGCTCGATCGTCTCGTGCAGCTTGGTGAGCTCGCGACAGACCGCGGCCTGCCGGTCCATTCCGCAGACCGCCGCAAGGTCGGCCAAGGTCGCCGCCACGCGCCCGGGCGCCTCGAACAGCACGGTCGCACGATCGTCGGCGGCGATCCGGGCGAGGCGCTCTCGGCGCTCCCGGCCGGTTCTGGGCAGGAAGCCCTCGAAGCCCCAACGCGGGCCGGCAACCCCGGATCCGACGATCGCCGCTAGGACGGCCGAGGCGCCGGGCACGGGAACGATCGTTCCACCCTCGGCCACCCAGGCGGCCACGAGCTCGCTACCCGGGTCGCTCACGGCCGGGGTCCCGGCGTCCGTCACGAGGGCCAGGTCGGCGCCGGTGCGCAGGTGGTCGAGCAGGGCGGCGGCCCGGCCGGGCCCGCTCCTGGCGTGGTAGCTGGTGGTTCGCGTGGTCACGCCGTGGCGCTCGAGCAACCGGTGCGTGTGGCGGGTGTCCTCGGCGGCGATCAGCGGGACCGCCCGGAGCACCTCGAGCGCCCGGAGCGTCACGTCGCCCAGGTTCCCGATCGGCGTCGCGACGATGTAGAGCGTGCCCCCCGACCGAACCGCTGGTGCCTCCGTGGTGCCCGCCGGGGTCACACCCGCGCCGAACCTGGCCGGCGGCGCGGGTAGAGGTAGTCCACGCCCGCGGTTCGCGGCCCGAGCTTGGCGACGGGCGGGACCTGGCGCTTGAACTCGGCGCCGGCGACCATCCGGTCCACTCGCTCGATCATCGCCGGGTCGAAACCGAGCGCGACGATCTCCTCGACCGAACGGCGCTTGTCGATTCGCCAGAACAGGAGCCGGTCCAGCTCGGGGTAGCTGAAGCCGCCTTCGATCTCGTCGGTCTGGCCTGGCCACAGGTCGGCCGTAGGGGCCTTGCGGACGATCACGTCCGGCACGCCAACCGCGACGGCCAGCTGGCGGACCTGGCTCTTGTAGAGATCGCCGATCGGGTTGAAGGCGCACGCCGAGTCGCCGAACAGGGTCGTGTAGCCGATCAGCGTTTCCGTCTTGTTGCCGGTTCCGACCACCAGCGCCGAATGGGTCACCGAGCGGTCGTACAGGACGGCCATTCGCATCCTCGCGGCGAAGTTGCCACGCCGGATGGCGCTCGCGGTACCTGACTCGGCTCCCGCCGCACCTGGGGCGGCATCGGACCCGAAGTAGCCGTCGACCATGGCCGTGATCTCGACGACGTCGCTGGAGCAGCCGAGGGCGGCGATCACGGTCTCGGCGTCGGCGCGCGAGGCCGGAGACGACGCCCGGTACGGCATCATCACGGCGTGGAGGCGCTCCGGACCGATAGCCTCAGCCACCAGGTACGCGACCACGGCGGAGTCGATCCCGCCCGACAGCCCGATCACCGTTTGTTCGAACCCGGCCTGCCGCAGCTGGCCCCGGATGAACTCGGCGATGACCCGTCGAGCCACATCGGTATCGATCGCCAGCTCCGGAGGGAGGTCGAACGGCTCGCCGCGTACCGGCGAATCCTCGACGGTCACTGCGAACCGGCCTTTCGGTCGGGAACGCGGAGCGGACGCGGCAATGGCGCGAGGTCGAAGCCGGGCTCGGCGTCCGGCTCCGCAGTCGAATCCGGGGCCAGCCCGGCACGCTCGGCGATGATTCGTCCGAGCTCGCGGACCTCCAGCTCAGGCCGCTCGTCGCGCAGGAGCGGCAGGGCGATCCGCTCGCGCCGGATATCCTCGAGGGCAATGTCGACGACGAACAGGCCCTCGTCGTAGAACGGGGCGCTGAACAGCGCCTGACCGGACGGCGCGATTACCTCCGAACCGCCCCAGAACGAGATCGACTCATCGACGCCGACGCGGTTGCAGAAGACCACGAACGAGGTCGTGAGCTGGGCGTACGTCCGCATCAGCGTCCGCCACGAGGTCGCGGTTCCGAGGCCGACTTCGTTGATCGCGGCCAGGTCGCGGCCGGGCGACGAGGAGACATTGACCAGGACCTGGGCGCCATCGAGCGCCAGCAGCTGGGGCACGGTCAGGTGCCAGAAATCCTCGCAGATCCCGATCCCGATCCCAACGCCGAGCCGGGACGGTACCGCTCGGAGCGCGTCTCCCTGGGCGAAGAACCGGCGCTCGTCGAACAGGCCGTAGGTCGGCAGGTACAGCTTCCGATGGACATGCCGCAGCTCCCCGTCCTCGAACAGGGCGGCGGCGATGAACAGGCGATGATCTGCGGATTCCTCGACGAACGAGATGACCGCTGACAAGCCGCGGGTGGCAGCGGCCAGGTCGGCCAGGCGCGGGTCGTCGAGGCGCATGGCGACCTCGGCTGCGAGGTCCTGCAACTGGTAGCCGGTCAAGCCGAGCTCGGGGAAGACGACCAGATCTGCGTGCGTCTCCCGTGCCTCCTCGAGCAGCTCGTGATGGCGCTCCAGGTTCGCCTCGAGCGCCCCGAGTCGGGGGGCGATCTGCGCGAGCGCGATCCGCAGGGGTTGCATGGGCTGGAGGATACGCGAACCCCATCGACATCGGCCGATGCTAGGCTTCGCGGCACATGACCCGAACACGGAGTCGGCGGCGCTCGGCCACCCTGCTCCTCGTGGTGTCGGCCCTGGTCGGCCAGGCCTGTGGCGAACCGAGCAAGCCGAGCACATCCGGTCAGGCATCCGCGAGTCAACCCGTCCCCTCGACCGCGAGCGCTGGCGCCTTCACGGCGATCGCCTACCCACTTGACGGCGACGCTCCGTGCAACCAGGTGCAGGCGCCGGACGCGGCACACGCCGCCTACGCGGGCTCAATCCGGCGAATCCGATCGATCGATGCGCAAACCGTCGAGTTCCAGCTGTGCGCTCCCGATGTCGCCTTCCGGACGCAGCTCGCGTTCGCTGCATTTGCGATCAACGACTCGGGCTGGCTGCAGTCACACGTCGACGCGGGCCGCGGCAACGACCAGGCGATCGTCCAGCAAGTCAACGGCACCGGCCCGTACCGGCTCGAGTCGTGGAATCGCGGATCCGACATCACGCTCGTGCGCAACGACAGCTATTGGGGCCTCCCGGCGCGCAACGAGCGTGTCGTCGTCCGTTGGCGTGACGACGCTGCCGGTCGCATGGACGAGCTCCGATCGGGCTCGGTCGACGGCATCGACGAGGTCGCAGCAGGCGACGCCGAGGCGGTCGCCAACGATGTCTCCCTCAAGGCCGTGCCCCGAGCTGGGTTGAACACGTTCTACGTGGGCTTCAACAGCGCCTACGCCCCGTTCGACAACCCGAAGGTTCGCCAGGCGATCGCCATCGGGATCGATCGGGAGCGGATCGTGCAGGCCCTCTACCCGCCTGGCTCCGAGGTGGCCACCCATTTCTCGCCGTGCGCCATCCCGTATGGGTGCGGCGGCGACCCGTGGTACCAGTTCGATGCGCCGGCCGCGCGCCAGATGCTCATCGCGGCCGGC
>JAXDKX010000076.1:0-8906 GCA_034666905.1 Chloroflexota bacterium
CTCAGGTGCCCATGGGCGACGAAATGGCGCGCCTGGGCGCGCGAGGAGGCGATTCCCAGGCGATACACCACGTTGTCCAGGCGCAGCTCCAGGGAACGGAGCAGGTTCTCGCCGGTCACGCCGGGGCGGTTCTCCGCGTCCACGAAGTAATTGCGGAACTGTCGCTCGAGGACGCCGTAGGTGCGCCGGACCTTCTGCTTCTCGCGGAGCTGCAGCCCGTACTCGCCGACCTTGCGGCGCCGGACGCCGTGCTGGCCTGGCGGCGTGGGGCGTCGCTCGAAGGCGCATTTCTTGGTATAGCAGCGGGTCCCCTTGAGGAAGAGCTTGGCGCCCTCCCGTCGACAGAGACGGCAGACGGATGCGGTGTAACGGGCCATGGGTCCTCGGGGGCTCTAGACGCGACGCCGCTTGGGCGGGCGGCAGCCGTTGTGCGGGATGGGGGTGACATCGGTGATGGCGCTGACCTCGAGGCCGGCTGCCTGGAGCGACCGGACCGCCTGCTCGCGGCCGGCGCCGGGGCCCTTCACGTAGACCTCGACCTGGCGCATGCCGTGCTCCATGGCGCGCTTGGCCGCGCCCTCGGCGGACAGGGCGGCGGCGTACGGCGTGCTCTTGCGCGAACCCTTGAAGCCCGCCACGCCGGCCGAGCCCCAGCTGATGACCGCGCCGTTGAGGTCCGTGATCGTGATGATCGTGTTATTGAACGTGGCCTGGATGTGAACGTGCCCCTGGGGAACGTTCTTCTTCTCCCGGCGACGAACCTTGACCGCTCGCTTGCGTTCCGCCATGCCTGGTCAGTCCCTCGTTACTTCTTGCGCCGCACGCCGACCGTCTTCTTCGGTCCGCGACGTTGGCGTGCATTCGTCTTGGTGCGCTGACCCCGGACCGGCAGGTTGCGCCGATGGCGCAGGCCGCGGTACGAGCCGATCTCGAAGAGGCGCTTGACGTTGAGCGCGACCTCGCGCCGCAGGTCCCCTTCGACCTTGTAGCGGCGGTCGATCAGCTCGCGCAGACGGTTGACCTGCTCTTCGGTCAGGTCCCGCACCCGGGTGTCAGGGTTGATGTTGGTCTGCGCGAGGATCTTCTGGCTGGTCGGCAGACCGATCCCGAAGACGTAGGTGAGGGCGATCTCCACGCGCTTCTCGCGCGGGACGTCGACGCCGGCGATTCGGGCCATCGGTTATCCCTGCCGCTGCTTGTGCTTCGGGTTGGTGCAGATGACCATCACGGTGCCGTGGCGACGAATCACCTTGCAATTGTCGCAACGGGCCTTGACGGAGGCTCTGACTTTCAACGGTTCCTCGATTTGCGTTACTTGAGACGGTAGGTGATGCGGCCGCGGGTCAGGTCGTACGGAGATAACTCGACCCTGACACGATCACCGGGCAGGATGCGGATGAAGTTCATCCGGAGCTTGCCACTGATATGGGCGAGCACCCGATGGCCATTCTCCAGCTCGACCGCGAACATGGTGTTGGGCAGGGGTTCGACGACCGTTCCCTCAACCTCGATCGCATCGCGCTTGGCCACAGGTCTGCGTGCTTCCCTTTCTCATGGCAGTGTCGGCCCGCGCGGGCCGACACACGAACGCGTAGCGTATCAAAGATGGCGAATCCAGGCAACCGTGGCATCACGCCAGGGTCAGGATCTGGGGGCCGTCGCTGGTGATGGCGATGGAATGCTCGAAATGGGCCGCCATCGACCCGTCCATGGTCACGACCGTCCAATCGTCGGGGAGGATTCGGGTCTCGTCGCCACCGAGGGTGAACATTGGCTCGATCGCGAGGCAGATGCCCGGCTCCAGCTTTCGGCCGGGGCGACCCGTCCGGTAGTTGGGAACCTGGGGCTCCTCGTGCATGGCGGTGCCGATGCCATGCCCGACGAACTGTCGAATGACCCCCAATCCTCCCCGTGCGGCGACCTCCTCGACCGCCGCGGAGATGTCCTCGATGTGATTGCCGGGAACGGCCGCCGCGATCCCCGCCTGCAGCGCCTCCCGGGTCAGGTCGATCAGCTGGCGGATCGCTGCCGGGGGTTCCCCGACGAAGAAGGTCCGTGCCCCGTCGCCGTGCCAGCCGTCGACGATCGCGCCGGCGTCGACCGAGACGATCTGCCCGTCCCGGATCCTCCGATCGCCGGGGATGCCGTGGACGATCTCCTGGTCGATCGAGATGCAGATGGTGGCCGGAAACGGGCGAGCCGGATTGATCCCGGGATAGCCCTTGAACGACGGCGTGGCGCCGGCTGCCCGGATGTGCGCCTCGGCCAACGCGTCCAGCTCAGCCGTCGAGACGCCCGGGCGGAGTTCCGCCTCGATCCGGTCGAGCACCTCGGCGACGATCCGCCCGGCGCGGCGCATCCGCTCGATCTCCGAGCGCGACTTGCGGGTGACCATCAGGCGGCGCCACGGACGGCTTGTTCCAGCTCGGCCAGCAGCGCGTCGGTCACCTCGACGATCGGCGCCAGCCCGTTGACGCTGCGCAGCACGCCGGTCGCTCGATAGTGATCCACGACCTCGAGCAGGGGCGGGATCTGCTGGGCCATCCTGGCCCGAACGGTCTCCTCGCGATCGTCCTCGCGCTGGACGAGCTCCGACCCGTCGAGATCGCAGATTCCCGGAAGGTTCGGCGGATTCGAGGCCACGTTGTAGACGTGGCCGTTGGCGGCGCAGATGCGACGACTGGCCATCCGCAGCACGAGGTCATCGGCGGGGACGTCGATGTAGAGCGCAAGGTCGACCCGGCTGCCTCGCGACGCGAGCGCGACGTCGAGCGCCTCGGCCTGGCCGCGGGTCCGCGGAAACCCATCGAGGACCGCACCGCCGGCCGCATCGGGTGCCGCCAGGCGTTCGAGGAAGATGTCGACGATCGTGTCGTCCGGGACCAGTTGGCCGCGACTCATGTAGCGATCAGCGGCCCGCCCGAGGGCCGTTCCTGCCGCGACCGCCGCACGGAGCAGGTCGCCGGAGGCGAGGACCGGCACGCCCAGTCGTGTGGCGAGGATGGGCGCCTGGGTCCCCTTCCCGGCGCCCGGGGCGCCGAGGAGGACCACCACGGTCAACCCGGGCTGTCGTCGGCCGTGGCGTAGCCAGTCCGAGGCGGAGTCGAGCGCGCGGAGACGACAACGCCGGATGGGCCCGTCAGGACCGGCGACCTCAACGGATGAATCCTTCGTAGTTCCTCATCATCAGCTGGGCCTCGATCTGCTTCATGGTTTCGACAACCACCGAGACGACGATCAAGAGGCTCGTTCCTCCGAGCCCGAGTGCACCGAGATCCGGCAGGGCGAGTCCGACGACCGATGGCGCGACGGCGACGAAGCCGAGGAAGAGCGCGCCGGCCAGCGTGATCCGGGTGACCACCCGCGACAGGTAGTCCTGGGTCGGGCGGCCCGGTCGGATGCCCGGGATGAAGCCGCCGTTCTTGCGCAGCTGCTCGGCGGTCTCGTCGGGCTTGAACGTGAAGGCCGTGTAGAAGTAGGTGAAGCCGACGGTCAGCAGGAAGTAGAGGACGATGTAGACCACGGTCCGCGGGCTGAAGAAGGTCACGATCCCGCGCGCGATGTCGGCGACCAGGCCGACCTGCGACGTCGTGAAATATGAGGCCAGCTGTTGTGGGAACAGCAGGATGCTGACCGCGAAGATGATCGGAATGACGCCGGCCTGGTTAACCCGAAGTGGCAGGAACGTCTGGCCACCGGAGTACATCCGTCGCCCGCGGACGCGGCTGGCGTACTGGATCGGGATCCGGCGCTGGCCTTCCTGGATGTAGATGATCACGGCGACCGCCGCGATCGCCATGATCGCGAACGCGATCAGGATCGTGAAGTTCGGGTTGATCATGAACGAGCCGATCGCCCCCGGGGCCCGGCTCACGATCCCGGCGAAGATGATGAAGCTGATCCCGTTGCCGATCCCCCGCTCCGTGATCAGCTCGCCGATCCACATCAGCGCGATGGCGCCCGCGGTCAGGGTCGCGATCTGGGTCAGGGTCGTGAAGCTGGCGAGGTCGAACGTCCCGGTCAGGACCTGCTGGGAGTTGAGCAGGGCCAGGAACCCGTACGACTGGAGGATCGCCATCGGCACGGTCAGGTAACGGGTGTACTGGTTGATCTTGTTACGACCGTACTCACCCTCGCGGCTCAGCGCCTGGAGCGAGGGGACGACCCCGGTCATCAATTGCATGATGATCGACGCGTTGATGTACGGGTTCATGCCCACAGCCACGACCGAGAAATGCGACAGGCCGCCGCCCGAGAAGAGGTCGAGCAGGCCGACGAGGGCGTTGCCTTCGACGAAGTTCTTCAGCTGCGCCTTGTCGATGCCGGGGACCGGGACCGCGGCGAGCAGGCGGAAGACGATGAGCAGCCCCAGGACGTAGAGCACACGGCGCCGGATGTCCGGCGCACGAAGCGCGTTGAGGAGCGAATCGAACACGGGTCAGGCGTCGCCGTTGTCGGCGTCGATGTCGGCGTCCCCAGTCGAGCGTTCGTCCGCTGCCGCATCGGCGACCTCGGTCGCCGGCACCTCGGCGTCGTCGGAGGCTGGCTCGGCCCTCGATGCCCGGGGGGCCTTCGGCGGCTTGGCGGCCTTTGCGGTCTCGACGGCAGCGGCCTCGGCGACCGCTTCCGCGGCGTCGGCCGCCCGCGTTGCGCGAGCCTCGACCTTCTTGCCGGCGGCGGCCCGGCCGGCGGCCGTCCGCGGTTCCCTGGCCGTCCGGTCGGCCGCAGCGTCGTCCAGCCCGATCGCCGGCCGCGCCGCGGTCGGGATCTCGAGGATGGAGATCGTGCCGCCGGCGGCCTCGATCTTGGCGACCGCCGACTTGGTGAACGCGTCGGCCACGACGAAGAGCGGCGTCGACAGCTCACCGGTACCGAGGATCTTGAGCGGCTTGTTCAGGGTCCGGACGAGCCCGACGGCCCGAAGGATGTCCTGGTTGACGGTCGCCGGGGCGGCCACGCCCGACTTGGCTTTCAGCCCCGCCGGCTCGCCGCCCTCGAACGCACCGCGCTCGGCGAGCGTGCCGATCGCGCCGATGTTCACGACTTCGTAGACGATCTTGAACCGGTTCTTGAAGCCGCGAAGCTTGGGGATTCGCATGTGGAGCGGCGTCTGGCCACCCTCGAACCACGGCGGGATCCCGCCGCCGGCACGGGCCTTCTGGCCCTTGGTGCCACGGCCGGCGGTCTTGCCCTTGCCGGCCGCGATGCCGCGGCCGACCCGCATGCGGGGCTGGCGCGAGCCATCGGCCGGGCGAAGGTCGTGGAGTTTCATGCCTTGTCTCCGGAATCGGCGATCTCTTCGATCGTCACGAGGAAGCGAACCTGGCGGACCATGCCCCGGGTGGCGGGATTGTCGGTCACGGTGCTCGTGCTCCCGATCCCCCGCAGGCCGAGCGCCCGGACCGTTGCCCGATTTCGGGCGATGTGACTGATCGTGCTCTTGACCTGGGTCACCTTGAGCTTAGCGGCCACCGGAGCCCTCCGCCACGGCGGCCGGTTGACCCGCGATCCGGCTGACCAGCTTGACGCCACGCCGGGCCCCCAGCTCCTCGGCCGAGTGAAGGCTGCGCAGGGCCTCGATCGTCGCCCGGGTGACGTTCACCGGGTTGGTCGAGCCGTGGGTCTTCGACAGGATGTCGCGGACGCCGGCCGCCTCGAGCACAGCCCGGACGGATCCGCCGGCGATGACACCGGTCCCCTGCGAGGCCGGCTTGAGCAGCACCCGGCTGGCGCTGAACTCGGTCCGGACTTCGTGCGGGATGGTCGTCCCGACCATCGGGATCTTGATCAGGTTCTTCTTTGCATCCTCGACGCCCTTGCGGATGGACTCGGGAACTTCGCCGGCCTTGCCCAGGCCGACGCCGACATGACCCGCCCCATCGCCGACGACGACGATCGCGCTGAAGCTGAACCGCCGGCCACCCTTGACGACCTTGGCGACTCGGTTGATCTGGACGACGCGCTCCTCGAGCGCGAGCTTAGTTGGGTCGATCCGTGCCACGGAGGCTCCTTCCGATCAGAAGTCGAGGCCGGCTTCGCGGGCGGCATCGGCGAGCGACTTGATCCGCCCGTGGTACCGGAACCCGGCTCGATCGAATACCACGCGCTCGACACCGGCGGCCTTGGCCCGTTCGGCGACGAGTTTGCCGACGACGGCCGCTTCCTCCGACTTGGTCGACTTGGAGCCCTTCAGCTCCTTGTCGGTCGTGGAGGCAGCGGCGAGCGTCTTTCCGGACGCATCGTCGATGACCTGCGCGTAGATGTGGTTGAGGCTGCGGAACACGGCGAGACGCGGCCGCGAATCCGTACCTGCCAGGTGCAGGCGGATTCGATCGTGACGCTTGCGTCGCGCAGCGCCGCGGGTGGCGAGCTGTGTCATCGCGTTCGTTCCTTGTGCATCATTGGGTTACTTCTTGGCGCCGATCTTGCCGGCCTTGCCGGCCTTGCGGCGGATGTACTCGCCGGCGTAGCGCACGCCCTTGCCCTTGTATGGCTCCGGCTTGCGGGTCGCCCGCACCTTGGCGGCGATCTGCCCGACCAGCTCCTTGTCGATGCCGACGACCGACAGGCGGGTCGGGTTCTCGACCTCGAAGCTGATCCCTTCGGGCGGGTCGATCTCGATGACGTGGCTGTAGCCGAGGTTGAGGGTGAGCTTGCGTCCGTTGAGTGCGGCTCGATAGCCGACGCCGGTGATCTCGAGGCCCTTGCGGTACCCGTCGGTGACGCCGACGACCATGTTGTTGACCAGGGTCCGGGTGAGGCCGTGGAGCTGCTTGTGGGTCTTCTGCTCCGTAGGCCGGGTGACCACGAGGGTGCTGTCCTCGCGACTCACCGTGATGTCCGGATGGAGCGCCCGGCTCAGGCTGCCCCTGGGGCCCTTGACCGTCACGTTCCGCCCATCGATGGTCACGTCCACGTTCGACGGGACGGCGATCGGCAATCGTCCAATGCGCGACATGTCGTCCCGCCTACCAGACGAACGCGAGGACTTCGCCGCCCAGCTGCGCCTGTCGCGCCTGCTGGCCGGTCATGATCCCCTGGCTCGTGCTGACGATGACGATGCCCAGGCCGCCGAGCACTCGCGGGATGTCCGTCTTGCGCGCGTAGACGCGCAGGCCGGGCTTGCTGATCCGCTTGAGGCCCGAGACGACCGAGACCTTGCCGTCGACATACTTGAGCGTGAGTCGCAGCACGGCGGTCGGGCCGTCCTGCTCCTCGCGGACGTCGGCGATGAAGCCCTCGTCCTTGAGAATGCGGGCGATCTCCCGCTTGGTCCGCGACGCGGGGACGACCACTTCGGTGTGGCGCGCCCGCGATGCGTTCCGAACACGGGTGAGCATGTCCGCGATCGGGTCGGAGATGTTCATCGGTCCCCTACCAGCTCGACTTGGTGACGCCCGGCAGCTCGCCCAGGAGGGCTCGCTCGCGGAAGCAGATGCGGCAGAGCGCGAAGCGCCGAATGAAGGCACGGGGTCGCCCGCACACGGTGCAGCGGTGGTAGCCGCGGACCTTGTGCTTGGGTGTCCTCGCCGCCTTGGCGATCATCGATTTCTTAGCCATGTGTCTCCCTCCCCACGCCTACGAGGCGAAGGGCATGCCGAGGAGTTCGAGAAGCTTCTTCGACTCCTCGTCGGTCTTCGCCGTCGTCACGATGCTGATCTCCAGCCCACGGAGACGGTCCACCTTGTCGTAGTCGATCTCCGGGAAGGCGAGCTGTTCCCGCATCCCCAGCGAATAGTTGCCGCGACCGTCGAACGACTTGCTCGGGATGCCGCGGAAGTCGCGGATCCGGGGCAGGGCGAGCGACGTGAGCCGATCCAGGAAGTCCCACATCCGCTCGCCGCGGAGGGTGACCTTGGCCCCGACCGAGTTGCCCGCCCGAACGCGGAACTGGGCAATCGAGCGCTTGGCCTTGGTCACGATCGGCTTCTGGCCGGTGATGATCGTCAGGTCGCCGATGGCCGCGTCGAGCGCCTTGGCGTTCGAGAGCGCCTCGCCCAGCCCGATGTTGATGACGATCTTGGAGACGCGCGGTACCTGCATCGCATTCGGATATTCGAACTGCTTCCGCATGGCCGGAGCGACCTCGGTGGTGTAGCGCTCCCGGAGCCGGCTGGTCATGCCTTCACCTCCAGCTGTTGGGCGCAGTGCTTGCAGACGCGGACGCGCCGGCCGGTGTCGAGGGTGGCGTGGGCGATGCGGGTCGGCTTCCCACAACTGGGGCAGACCACCATGACCCGACCGATCGGCAGGGGCTGGGCGATCGAGAGGATCCCGCCCTGCTGGATCTTGGGGGTCCGGTCGTTGGACGACGTCGACTGGCGCGGCTTGGTGTGCCGCTTGGCGATGTTCAGCCCTTCCACGATGACCTTCACGCCACCGGCCGACGAGCCGCGCCGGAAGACGCTTCGGGCCGAGCTCGGGGCTGCCCTCCGACGGATCACCTGCTCGACCGTGCCACGCTTGCCGGCATCCTTGCCGGTCAGGACGACGACCGTGTCGCCCTTGCGGATCTCGGGCACCTTGGGGCTCCGCGGGGCGGCGGTGCGGATGGCCATCACAGCACCTCCGGGGCGAGCGAGACGATCTTCATGTAGTTGCGATCGCGAAGCTCGCGAGCAACCGGGCCGAAGATGCGCGTGCCGCGCGGCTCCATGTTCTGCGGATTGATGACCACGCAAGCGTTGTCGTCGAACCGCAGCGTCGAGCCGTCCACGCGGCGCACGGCGTGCTTAGTACGCACGATGACCGCTTTGATGACGTCGCCCTTCTTAACCGGCATGTTGGGGGTCGCCACCTTGACGGAGGCGACGATGACGTCGCCAATCCCGCCGTAGCGAGGCTGGGAGCCCTTCAGCACGCGAATGCACATGACATCGCGAGCGCCCGAATTATCGGCTACTTTA
>JAXDKX010000077.1:0-5602 GCA_034666905.1 Chloroflexota bacterium
CGGCCTCGGTGACAGCTAGGGTGTCACGGCATGCGTGGCGAACGCCTGGTGGCGGTCAGCTTCCCCGGTAGGTGGTCATCGAAAACGGCGCCAGCAAGAGCGGCACGTGGTAGCTCCGGGTCGGGTCGACCACCCGCAGGTCGATCGACACGCGCCGGAAGAACCGGTCCTTCTCGGCGTCCTCGACCGGAGGCTCACCGCGCTCGCCGGCGAGGTTGAACTCGAGTCGATAGTCGCCGGCGGCCAGCGGACGTTCGAGCAGGTCGCGGACCCGACCGTCGCCGTCGGTCAGGGCCTGGGTGAGCCGGAGCGGCCGGCCGTCATCGCTCAGGCGGTAGAGCGTCACGTGGACGCCGACCGCAGGAGCACCCTGCCGGGTGTCGAGGACATGCGTGGAGATCGTGGGAGCCGGCTCGTTCGGGACGCTGGCCACGCTATCCTCCGCGGATGGGCACCTTGAAGATCACGGTCGGGGACCTCAACTGTAGCGCCACCTGGGAGGCGGAGGCGGCGCCTCGGACCGTCGAGGCGATCCGCCGCATGCTGCCGATCGAGGCGAAGCTGATTCATTGCCGCTGGAGCGGCGAATCGACGTGGATCCCGTTCGGGGACTTCCGGCCTGGCCTCGAGTACGAGAACCACACCTCGCACCCGGCTCCTGGCCAGCTGGCGATCTACCCCGGCGGCATCAGCGAGTGCGAGATCTTCTTCCCGTATGGCGGCTGCGCCACGGCATCCAGGGTTGGGCCGCTCGCCGCGAACCATTTCGCGACCGTCGTCCCCGCGGAAGGCTGGCAGGACCTGCTCCGCGAGATCGGCCGGCGATGCCTGTGGGAGGGCGCGCAGTCGATCCGCATCGTCGACGAGGCCTGAAGTCTTGACCGGCCGGCTCGTCGTCCGCGGCGGGACGGTCGTCACCGCCGTCGGCTCGCGCGTCGCCGACGTTGCCGTCGAGGACGGCCGCGTCGTCGCCATCGAGCCCGATCTCCACGGCCCGGGGGCCGCCGACGACGTCATCGACGCGACAGGCCTCCTCGTCCTGCCGGGTGCCATCGACGTCCACACCCATACACGCGTCGCGACCGACGCTGAACCAGATCGCTTCTACCAGGATTCAGTTGCCGCCGCGTTCGGCGGGACGACCACATTCCTCGCGTTCAACAATCCGGGCACGGGCTCGTCGCCTGCCGCCGAACGGTCGCTGGTCGCTGGGCTGCGCGAGTGGCGCGCGGCTACGGCGTCCGACAGCGCGATCGACTTCGGCGTGAGCCTCGCGATCAGCGGCCGAATGGATGACCCGATCGCGGAACTCCCGGCCGTCATCGAGGCAGGTGTGCCGACCTGCAAGGCGTTCATGGTCTTCGACTTCCGGCTGGACGATCGCCGGTTGTACGAGGCGATGCGCGTGATGGGCGAGCGGGGCGGGATGCTCCAGGTCCACTGCGAGGATCCGGTCCTGCTCGACGCGGCGGTTGGCTCTGCCTTGCAGCGTGGTGACGTGCTACCGCGCTACCACGCTGCCACGCGCCCGAGCTACGTCGAGGCCGTAGCGACCGCCCGGGCGATGGCCTTCGCGCGGATGGCGGAGGCTCCTGTCCACATCGTTCATCTCTCGTCGGCCGTCGCGCTCGACGAGGTCCGGCGCGCCAGGGGGGCCGGCGTCAGGGTCAGCGCCGAGACCTGCCCGCACTACCTCGTGCTCACCGAGGAGCGCTACGACGACCCGGATCCGGCGTCCTGCGCTCGCTTCATCATCTCGCCGCCCCTCCGGACGCCAGCCGATCGCGACGCCCTGTGGGCCGGGCTCGACGACGGCTCCCTCGACCTCGTCGCCACCGACCATGTGCCCGACCGCCTCGCAGTCGAGAAGGCAGAGGCCGCGCACGGCGTGTCATTCGACAAGGTCAGCAACGGGGCGCCCGGCATCGAGACCCTGCTGGCCCTGGTCTACAGCGAGGGCGTCGCGCGTGGCCGGCTGACCCTCGAGCGGATGGTCGACCTCCTGGCGACGACCCCCGCGCGTCGCTTCGGCCTGACCGACAAGGGCGCCATCGAGGTCGGTCGCGACGCGGATCTCGTCCTCGTCGACCCCTCGGCGCATCGGACCCTTCGCGCTGCCGACCTCCATCACACGAGCGACTACACGCCGTACGAGGGCTTCGAGATCGCCGGTGCCGTGCGCGACGTGTTCGTTCGAGGGGCCCCGGTCATTCGGGGCGGTGCCTTCGTCGGGACGCGCGGCGCCGGGCGATTCGTGGAACGCGGCGGCCTCACCGGCTGAACCGGCCGCGGACCTCGGCGGATCGGACTCGCTCGGGTGATCGATCAGTCGAGCAGCGGATACGCCCGCAACGTCAGGAACTCGGCGAAATCGTCGTCCAGCACGAGACGGTCGAGCAGGCTCGCCGCCTCGGCCAGTCGCCCTTCTCCCGGACCGCCGAGGCGTGCCAGCTCCTCATCTCGGATGTGCTCGTACCGTGGGGCGCCGAACGCCTGACCGTCTTCGAGCGTGACACTGCGCGTGCGCCAGTGCCACAGCTGCGATCGCGAGATCTCTGCGGTGGCAGCGTCCTCCATGAGGTTGTCGATGGCCGCCGCACCGACGCCGCGCAGCCAGTTGTCGAGGTAGGCGAGGGCGACGCGCACGTTCGCCCGGACTCCGGCTTCGGTGACCGCTCCGTTCGGCACGCGCAGGTCGAGGAGCTGTGCCGCCGAGACCGTGACGTCCTCGCGCCGGCGCTCCTTCTGGTGTGGCCGCGCGCCGAGGACCCGGTCGAAGACCTCGGCGGCGATCGGAACGAGATCCGGGTGGGCAACCCAGGTTCCGTCGAACCCGTCGCTCGACTCGCGCTCCTTGTCGTCGCGAACCTTCGCGAGAGCGACCTCGGTCACTGCCGGATCGCGCCGGTTCGGGATGAATGCGGCCATCCCGCCGATGGCATGGGCGCCCCGCCGGTGGCAGGTCCGGACCAGCAGCTCGGTGTAGGCGCGCATGAACGGAACGGTCATCGTCAGCTGGGAGCGATCCGGGACGCTCAGCTCGGGCCACGCGCGGAATTTCTTGATGCCGCTGAAGAGGTAGTCCCAGCGCCCGGCGTTGAGCCCTGCCGCGTGCTCGCGAAGCTCGTACAGGATCTCGTCCATCTCGAACGCGGCGAGGATTGTCTCGATCAGGACGGTTGCCCGGATCGATCCGCGCGGGATCCCGAGTGCCACCTGGGCGTGGACGAACACCTCGTTCCACAGGCGGGCCTCGGCATGGCTCTCGAGCTTGGCGAGGTACAGGTACGGGCCGCTCCCTCGTCGCAGGGACTCGGCGCCGTTGTGGAAGAGATGCAGCCCGAAATCGAACAGGCTCGCCGAGACCGGGACGCCATCGACCAGCACGCCGGATTCCACGAGATGCCAGCCGCGCGGGCGAACAAGGAGCGTCGCCGTTTCCTGGCCAAGCCGGTACGACTTGCCCTCGAACGATTCGAAGGTCAGCTCGCGGCGGACGGCGTCCATCAGGGCCGCCTGGCCGGCGACGACGTTGGCCCAGGTCGGCGAGAGCGCGTCCTCGAGATCGGCCATGAAGACCCGGGCGCCCGAGTTGAGGGCGTTGATCATCATCTTCGCCTCTGCCGGGCCGGTGATCTCGACGCGTCGATCCTCGAGATCCGGCGGGGCCGGCGCGACCGTCCAGTCGGCGTCGCGAACCTCACGAGTGGCCACGAGGAAGTCCGGGCGGACGCCGGTATCCAGCTCGGCCTGGCGTTCCTGCCGACGCTGGAGGAGCTCGAGCCGGAGCGGTCCAAAGCGGCGTTGGAGGTCGGCGACGAACGCGATGGCTGCCTCGGTCAGGACCCGCTCGGCTCCCGGGACTGCCGCGCGACGGAGCTCGACACCCGGCCGCATGTCAGGCGTCCTCGCCCCGGCGGACGGTGGCCTCGATCAGGCCGTGCGGTTCGGTCGTCGAGACATAGACCTCGCCGTCATTGGCGAGCCCGAACGGCGCCAGATCGGCCAGCCAGTGGTGGAGATTGGGCAGGACCATCGTGATCTCCTCAACCTGCTCGTGGCGGTCCAGGATCGCGCGCGCCATGAGCCAGAGCGAGGCCTGGACGGAGGGGCTGTCGTGGTCGGCGAAGGTTTCGAGCAGCGTCGTCCGAACGGCATCGAAGGCCACGTCCGCGTCGAGATCCGGCGAGCCGTAGCGCCAGCGGGCGCTGATCCTGGTGGCCATCAACCGATCGTCCGTCTCGGGCAACGTCGTGTAGCGGTCGCGCGGAAAGCCGCTGAAACCTGAGCGAGTCGTCTTCATCACGACCAGGTCCTCCACGCCTGCCTCGATCGTGGTCCCGTTCGCGGTCGCGGAGATCCTGGCGACGCGCAACCACTGGCCACCCCGGACGAAAGCGTCGCCGGCACGGGAGCCGGCAACGTCGATCGGCAGCCAGGCCTGCTCGCGGAGGTCGACGGTGGCCCGGTCGACCTGGTCGAAGGCCGCGAAATGCTCGGCGAGCGCCCGGCCATACGCTTCGATCGAGCCACCGAGGCGATCCTTGGCGAACGCGTAGGCCGTGTTCTTCATGGTGTCGGTGGCAATCACCAGGGCGTTGTCGCCGTCGGTGTGGGCCCTCGTGAAGTTCCCTTCCAGGGCGATCGCCACCATCACGTCGCGCACGAGGTGGCCGGCCGGATCGCGAACGACGCGCACGACATGGATCGCGGACTTGCCGTAACGATTGGCGCCGAGCTCGATCACGCTGCTCCCCTCCCGCTCGGAGCGCTCCGCCGGCCCGCGCGATCCCGGGCGATGTCGATCACCGCGTCGAGTGCCCGAGCGATCTCGGCAGCGCGGTCGGCTTCGAGGGCGGCCTCCAGTCCGGGCAGCAGGTCGGCCCGCGACCGACCGGCCACGAAGACGCAGTACCGGAAACCGAAGCGTTGCTCGTACGCCGCGTTCAGGCGATCGAGCTCGCCCGCTACCCGGCTCCGTTCGCGCTCGGCATCATTGGTCGCCCCCTCCCCGGCGTCCCGCGCATAGCCCTGCTCCACGAACGAGAGGGCGGACACGCTGGCGGGCGGGGCCCCGAGTCTCGGGTGGGCATCGATCAGCTCGAGCTGTTCCGCAGGCGGCATGCCCTGGGCGATCGCCTTGGCACGCTCGAACAACCTGTCTAGCGAGCCGAACGGGCGGGCGGTGGCCAGGCGGGCCAGGAAGCGGGGTGCACCCTCGAACAACGGTGCCATCGTCGCCGCGAAGGTCCCTGCCGGGATCCGGTCGAGGACCTCGATCGGGGGCAGGGGCGTCGTGCGATCGGCGGTCACCACCCACCGGCCTCCCGGATCAATCGATGGAGGACGCGGGCAGCCACGAGCCGACGGTATTCGGCCGTCGAGCGCACGTCGTCGATCGGATGGAGCTCTGCGGCCAGGGTTTCGGCCGCGCGATCGGCGGTCTCGGGCGTCGGCGGCCGGCCCTCCAGCGCGAGTTCCGTGGCACGCGCGCGCATCGGGGTCGGGGCGACCGAGCCGAGGGCGAGGCGGACGTCCCTCCATGGTTTGGCCCGACCCGAATCGCGGTAGCTGAGCGCGATGACGACCTTGCTGATCGACT
>JAXDKX010000078.1:0-4815 GCA_034666905.1 Chloroflexota bacterium
TCCGGGCCGGCGCCGAGCGCGATCGTCCGATCGGCGGCGGCGGCCAGTGGCGAGTTGGGCTCGTTCGTGATGGCCACGGTCGGTGCGCCCTGCGCCCGGGCCGCCGCGACCACGGCCACGATGTCCGGTGACGCCCCGGACTGGCTGATCCCGATCACGAGTGCCTCGGAGAAGTCCGGCACCACGTCGTAGAGCGAGACGATCGAGGGTGTTCCCAGCCCGACGGACAGCCGGTGCCGGACGCCCAGCACGTATTGCGCGTAGATCGCAGCATGATCGGACGTCCCTCGGGCGGCGATGACCACGTGACGAATCGGGCGGGTGCGCAGCCACGCGGCGATCGCGTCGATTCGGTCGGACTGGCTGGCCAGCAGCCGCGCCGCAACTTCCGGTTGCTCGCCGATCTCGTCGTGCAGGGTCACCGACCGAACCCGGGAATCGTGACGGGAAGCCGGCCGGCGAACGGGATCGCGCCTGCGAGCGCTGCCGCCAGCGCATCGAGGGAGTCGGGCAGGATCGAGTAGGTGCAGATCGGCGCCACCTCGTCGGGGTAGAGCGCCACGTCCCACGGTGTCCGCAGTGCGATCGCGATGGTGCGTTGCGCGCCGCCCGCGACCGCGCGGACCAGCTCGACCTGCGCGGGCTGGCGGATGGCATCGATCGTCCCGATCACGACGGCATCGACATGACCGGCGATCGCGCGGAGGCCCGCGATCTCGGCGTCACCTGGAGCGATCCCGACCACGACCTCCTGCACGGACGCGAACCGCGTGCGGAGCGAACGAGCCAGACCTGGCGCCAGGGTCGACGACGTGTCGGCGGGAGTCAGGTCGGTGGGCGAGGGCATGATCGCGAGGATGGTCGCACGCGCCGGAAGCCTGACGAGGGGCCCGCGGGCGAGGGTGACCGAACGCTCGGCGAGCTCTCGTGACAGCGCGCGATGCTCGATCGAGCCGACGACCGAGAGATCCGGTGCAGGCCCGGCGGTGGCCAGCCATGCGCGGAGCGCCTGGACTCGGGCATGTGAGGCCTCGAGCTGCGCGTCGTCGAAGCGGCCGCCGCTGACCGCAGCCACGAGGGCCGCCTCGATTCGAGCCTGGGCGTCGCGGTCAGCCGAGCAGAGCAGCAGGTCCACCCCGGCGCGAACGGCTGCCTCGATCTGGGCTCCCTGTTCGGCACCCTGGGCGAGCGCCCGCATGTCGAGGGCATCGCTGATCGATACGCCCTCGAAACCAAGCTCACCCCGGAGCAGGCCGTCCATGACCTCCGCCGAAAGCGTCGCCGGCAGCGTCGGATCGGCGGTGAGCGCCGGCACGGCGATGTGGGCGGACATCGCGAGGCGTGCCCCTGCCGCGATCGCCGCACGGAACGGCGCGAGCGCGGTCGAGTCGAGCTGCCGCCGATCGGCGTCCACGACACCCAGCCCGAAGTGCGTGTCCTCGCGAACCTCGCCGAGGCCCGGGAAGTGCTTGATGGTGGCTGCCACACCCGCGCCCTGCAGCCCGCGGACCATCGCCGCCCCCTGCCTCGCCACCGACGCGGGATCGTCGCCGAACGAGCGAATGCCCAGGGCCGTGTTCGCAGGTTCCGACGCGAGATCGAGGACCGGCGCATAGACGACGTTGACGCCCATCGCCCGCGCTTCGCGGGCGATGGCGGCACCGACTCGCTCGGCAAGGCCTTCATCGCCCACCGAACCCAGCGCCATGTTGCCGGCGAACAGCGTCGTCTCGTCGCCGAGCGCCTGGAGCTGGCCACCCTCCTGGTCCGCCGCGACAAGCAGGGGCAGAGCGGCCGTTCCGGACCCCGCGGCCCGCTGGAATGCCTCCGTCAGGTCGCGAACCTGGCCCGGCGATCGCACGTTGTGGTGACGGAACACGGTCATGCCGGCAGCCGGCGCCGCAGCGAGGCGCTCGGCGAGCCAGGGCGGCAGCCGATCTCCCTCGAAGGCCAGCATCATCCGCCCGAGGACGGCCGCGGCGGACCCGGCCGTTGACGCCCGGGTCACCCCTTGACCGCGCCCGCCAGCCCGCGGACGAAGTACCGCTGGACCGCGATGAAGAAGAGCAGGATCGGAACGACGGTCATCGTGACCCCGGCGGCAATCGACCGGAAGTCGGAGCTGAAGAAGCCCTGCAATGCCGCCAGGCCAACCGGCAGGGTCATGCCATGCGGCGTGTGCAGCATGAGCGACGGCCACAGGAAGTCGTTCCACGACGTCACGAACGTGAAGATTGCCACGGCAGCCAGCGACGGTCGCACGATCGGCAGGAGGATCTGCCACCAGATCCGCCACTCCCCTGCCCCGTCGACGCGCGCCGCGTCGATGAGGTCGTTCGGCACGCCACGGAAGGCCTGGCGGAGCAGGAAGATGTTGAAGGCACTCACGAGGTTCGGGAAGATCAATGCGGCCAGCGAGTCGTAGTAGTGGAAGACGTTGACCGCCAGCACGAAGCTCGGGATGTAGGTGAGCTGGGCCGGAACGATCAGGGTCGCGAGCAGCGCGAAGAAGATCGCCTCTCGACCCCGGAACCGCATCTTCGCCAGCGGATAGGCGGCCAGCGACGCGACGAGCACGTTCAACAGGCCGACCGCAACGGCCACGATCAGGCTGTTGAGGAAGAAGCTCGGGATCGGCAGGCTGTCCCAGACCTTGAGGTAGTTGGCGATCGTCGGATCGTTCGGGAGGAACTGCGGCGGCACCGAGGTGATCGCATCGCCGGGTCCCTTGATCGAGGTCAGGAACATCCAGGCGAAGGGGAAGACCGTGATGACGGCGAGGATCGACATCACGAGATACCAGATCCCGTTTTGGAACCGGCGACCCCTTTTGCGAGGACGCACGAGCTCGGCCGATGCGCTGACGACGCCCGCGGTCACGACGCCGCCTCGTCGCCGCGATCGAGCAGGCGCACGTTGACGATCGAGAAGGCCAGCGTAACCGCCAGGAGGACGATCGCGATCGCCGAGGCGTAGCCCGCGTGGCTCAGCTGGAACGCCTGGCGCCAGAGGTAGAAGACCATCGTCACGCCGCTGTCGAGGATTCCGCCGCTCCGGTTGGTCAGCACGTAGATCTCGTCGAAGACCTTCAGCGCGGCGAGGCTCGAGATGACCGCCACGAAGACGATCTGGGGGCGCAGGCCCGGCAGGCTGACGTAGCGGTGCTTCTGGAAGTCATTGCAGCCGTCGATCCGGGCCGCGTCATAGAGCTCCTCGGGGATGTTCTGCAAGCCGGCCAGGAAGATGACCGAGTAGTAGCCGAAGCCCGCCCAGATCGTCAGCAGCATCGCGATCGGGAGCACGAGCGAGGGCGTCGCCAGCCACTGGATCGGCTCGTGGATGAGGCCCCACGACTGCAGGACGCTGTTGACGAACCCGCTCCTGTCGAAGAGCCAGCGCCAGGAAAGCCCGATCGCGATGCTGCCGCTGACGGCCGGCACGAAGTAGAGCGCTCGATAGATGTGGATCCCGCGGAGCTGGCGGTTGACCACGATGGCCAGCAGGATCGACAGCGCGATCAGGATCGGCGTGACCAGCAGGTAGACGAACGAGTGGGTGAGCGCCAGCCAGAAGGTCTCATCGGCGAACAGCTTCTGGAAGTTCTCCAGGCCGATCCAGACCGGCGGCCGGACGATGTCGTAGTCGGTGAAGCTGTAGTAGACGACGGCGATGATCGGGTAGACGACGAAGATCCCCAGCAGCGCGAGCGCCGGGGCGAGGAACAGGTACGGCGTGGCCTTGAACTTGCGGGTCATGGTCCTGTCACGTGGTGCCGGCCCGCTCCCGCGGGATGCGGGAACGGGCCGGCGATCGTCCGGGGCCGAGGAGGTCAGGCCCGGACGTTCAGGAAGCGATCGTCGGTTACTCGATCAAGGCGTTGGCCTTGGTCACGGCGTCCGTCAGCGCCTGCTGGGCGGGCACGTTGTCGAAGAGGGCCGACTCGACCGCCTTGAGGACGATCTGGTTGACGTCGGGCTTCTTCGGGATGCTCGGCACGATGTCGGCGTACTTGGACACGATGTCCTTGGCGATCGGTCGGGCGCTGTCCTCGATCGCGGATGGCGCCGAGGAGAAGAACGGATCGTCATAGGCCGCGGCCGACGAGGGGTAGATGGCGACCTGCTTGGAGAACTCGACCATGCTCCGCGGGTTCGTGAAGAACTGCGCGAGCGCGATGGACGCGTTCGGGAACTTCGTGTCGCCCTTGACGGACATGCCCATCAGGCCCTTGCCCACGACGCCGGATGCACCGACCGGGGCCGGCACGACGGCGAGGTCGCCGTAGAGGGTGGCGTTGTTCGACTTGACGTCGCGGATGAGGTTCGGGCCTGTCTGGTAGAACGGCGCCTGTCCGGCCGAGAAGATCAGCAGCCCGACGCGGTCGTCGGACGTCGTCAGCGCGGTGTTGTCGACCGTCCCCGCCTTGACCATGTCGTCGTACATCTCGAGCCACTTCACCGCGTCGGGCGAGTCGAAGGTGAAGGTCTTGCCGTCGTCGCTCAGGACCTTGACATTGCCCTCATACACCATCTGCGAGAGCAGGTCGTTGACCGTGAGGCGCAGGTCGCAGACGCTGCCCGTCTTGTCCTTGATCGTCTGGCAGAGGGCCGGCAGGCCATCGACCGTCTTCGGGAAGTCGGCCACGTTGAGGCCGGCCCCGGTCTCGTAGATCCGCTTGTTGATCAGCTCGACGGCGATGCCCTGGTACCACGGGAACTGGTAATTCTTGCCGCCGACCAGCTGCTCCTTCCAGAGGCCCGGGAAGTAGATGTCCTTGACCGCCTGCGGGACCTTCGAATCGAGGTCGAGCAGGAG
>JAXDKX010000079.1:0-9953 GCA_034666905.1 Chloroflexota bacterium
GCCGGGCAGGCCGGACACGGAAGGCGCCCGGGCTGGCAGCGCGGCATGGGCCGCCGCCTCGCTCCCCCGTCGCGTATCCCCCGCTCGGACGCCTCCCAGGATCTCGCCCAGCCGTTCGAGGCTGGCCACCGTCCCGGCCGGCAGGAAATCGTCGATGTACGGGTACGCCGCTCGCATGCCGCCCGCCAGCGGTTGATAGCCGGGCGTCCCGGCCAACGGGTTGAGCCAGACGAGCCGGTGGCAGTTGCGGCGGAGGCGTGCCGTCTCGGTAGCAACGATCGTCGGGTCTCCCCGGTCCCAGCCGTCGGACACGACGACCACGACACCCGAGGTCCGCAGCGACCGACGAGCCCATTGCTGGTTGAAGGTCCGGAACGAGTCGCCGATCCGCGTCCCGCCCGCCCAGTCGTTGACGGAGTCGGCGACCCGGGCCAGCGCCCGATCGCGATCCCGGTCGCGCAGCAGCCGGGTCACGCGAGTCAAGCGGGTGCCGAAGACGAAGGATTCGGTCCGGACCTCGGACGCGGCCGACAGTGCCTGGATGAACCGCAGGAGGAGCCGCGAGTGACGCTCCATCGAGCCGGAGATGTCGCACAGCACGACGAGCGAGCGCGGCTCCCGGATCTGCCGCCGCCACACCCAGGACAGCAGCTGGCCGCCGGTCCCTAGGTTGCGCCGGAACATGGCCCGCGGTGCCAGCCGCCTGCCGTGCGAGTGGAGCTCGTAGCGTCGGGTCCGGCGGCGTTCCAGGTGAGGAACGAGCGCATCGACGAGACGCTCCGCCTCGCGCAGCTCGGCCGGCGTCATCCGATCGAACTCGCGGTGGCGCAGCACCTCGCCCTGGGAGTAGGCGTCTGGGGCCGCGGCCACGCCCTCGATCGGCGCCTCGATGTCGGCATCGTCGTCCGAGTCCGCCGGGATCGGCGTTCCACCCTCTTCCGGACGCGCCGAACCGCGCTCGGAGCCCGGCTCGGGCTGAGCCGCCGCTTGCGCCCCTTCGTCCGCACTCGAAGCGTCGTCGGGACGAAGGGCCGACGGCTGGAATTCCGGGTCGAGGCCGCCGGCGCGCCGGCGCCACCAGCGATCGAAGGCGGCGTCGTAGATCGCGCGATCGTCGCGCCGGCGGACGAACAGCGCGGCTCCGGCAGCCCGGACCTGCTCGCGATCCGCGATGTCAACGAGGGTCAGGGCCCTGGCGAAGTCGACGGCCGCGCCGAGGTCGATCGATAGCCTCTGGGCCCGGAGCGACCGCCCGAACCCGACGGCCTCGCCGAGCAGGCGGCGACCGTCGATGTCGGGCCCGAACGGCGAGCGGACGATCGGATCGGTCATCAGATCGCCTTCAGCCGCCGGCGGCGGCCTCGGTCAGATAGCGCCGGGTTCCCTCGCCCCGAACCTGGCGGATGTCCTCTTCGTACTTGAGGACGACGCCGAGGGTCTGGTCGACGAGATCGGGCTCCAGCTCGACGGCTCCAAGCGAGAGGAGCGCCGCGGCCCAGTCGAGGGTCTCCGCGATCCCCGGAACCTTGGTCAGGTCCGCCTGGCGCAACCGGTGGACGAAGCCGACGACCTCGCGAGCGAGGCGCTCGGGTGCCTCGGGCACCTTGGCCAGGACGATCTCGTATTCCTTCTGGGCCGTCGGGTAGTCGATCCAGTGGTAGAGGCAACGACGCTTCAGGGCGTCGTGGACCTCGCGGGTCCGGTTGGAGGTCAGGATCACGCGGGGCGGGCGCTCGGCCCGGATCGTCCCGATCTCCGGCACGGTCACCTGGAAGTCGGACAGGATCTCCAGCAGGTAGGCCTCGAACTCCTCGTCCGCCCGGTCGATCTCGTCGATGAGCAGGACGGGTGCCGCCCCGTCGCTGGCCTCGAGCGCCTGGAGGAGCGGCCGCCGGATCAGGAACTCCTCGCCGAAGATGTCGTGGGCGGTCGCTCGCTCGGCCTCGCCGCGCGCCTCGAGGAGCCGGATCTCCAGCATCTGTCGCGGGTAGTTCCACTCGTAGACCGCGGTGTTGACGTCCAGCCCCTCGTAGCACTGGAGCCGGATCAGGCGCGTGTCGAGCGAAGCCGCGAGCACCTTCGCCAGCTCCGTCTTGCCGACGCCAGCCTCGCCCTCGAGCAGCAACGGGCGCCCGAGCTCGAGCGCAAGGAAGACCGCCGTCGCAACCGAGCGGTCGGCGATGTAGTTGCGGCTGCGGAAGTCCTCCTGGATCGCCTCGATCGAGCGAGTGCCGATGGGTCGTTGATCGCGATCGCGCATCGACCGAATCTACACGCCGTGCGGATCAGCCATCGGGAGCGTCCAGATCGCGGGCGTATGCGGGGAAGCGGAAGCGTTGGCTCCGGGTCAGGATCCCGCCGTGGCCGAGCTTCGCGACGGTCCGCTCGGAGGCCGGTTCGCCGGAGAGCAGACGCGGCAGGAGCAGGTCCGCGGCGGTCGCCCTGGAGTAGGCGCCGCAGGTCGGCAGGCCAAGGATCGCGGTCCTGCCGATCCGGGCCAGCCAGAGCATCGACCCGGGATGAGCCGGGACACCGCGCCGGACGATCCGCCCGCCCAGTGCGGCGATCGCGATGAAGCAGGTGTCGAGTGGGTCGGTGCTTGCGGCGCCGGCGGTCAGGACGAGCTCGAGCGCGTCGGGGCCTCGAACGAAACGCCCGAGTGCCTCTTCGACGGCGTCGGCGTCGTCCTCCACGTACTCGATCGAGACGATCCGTGAGCCGAGACCGTCGACCTTCGCCCGGACGCTCGCCTCGAACCGGCTGCGAGCGGTCGCCCGCACCGACTCCTTGACGACGACCCCGACGCGGCTCGGGATGAACGGGGCGACCCAGACCAGCGGCCGGCCGCCGAAGTCGGCCAGCCGTGCCCCCTGGTCGACGATCGCCGCGGCAACCAGGTGCGGCGCCACCTTCACGCTGGCGACGAGGTCACCCGCTTCCACGACCTGGCCGTCGAACACCGTGAAGACCTCGAGTGGATCGATCCGGTTGAGCCGCTCGAGCTCGGCAATCCGCACGTTGGCCACGCCCGCGCGTTCCGCGATGAGGTCGACGCGGCTCTGGGCCGGGCCGCGCACGACCGTGCCCCCGCCGGCGACCGAGGCGGCCAGGCGGAGCGCCGCGTCGTCCTCATGCAGCTCGCCCGGTTCCGCGACGAGGACCGTGACCGGCGATCCGGGCTCGGCCGAACCGAGCGCCAGCAGGTCGTCCCCGGTCAGGCGGCGACCTTTTGGCCAGCGGGCACCCGAAACGGTCAGGTCACGCGCCAGGACGGCCCCGATGAGCCGAGCGGCCGGGCGCTTGCCCGGGGTGACCCGCTCGACTCGCACGGGTGGCCGAACCGGTCAGGCGAGCCGGGCGAGGGCCGCCTCGATCGCACGGCGCGTGTAGACGGCCGCCATCGCCGTCCGATACGCCCGATCGGCATGGATATCGCTGGCGACGTCGACCCCATCGGTGGCGTGCGCCGCGGCGGCGGCGATGGCCGCCGGGGACCCGTCGGAGCCCGCCAGCGCTGCCTCGACCGCCCGGGCTCGATACGCGTGGTCGCCGACGCCCGTCAGGGCGATGCTCGCTCCGGCAATCGTCGAATCGTCGGCGACGAATACGATCGCCGCCACCCCGACCATCGCGTAGCCCGAGGCGGGCTGCTCGAGCGCGACATAGGCCGACCCGGCGTCATCGCGGGGTCCGGGGAGGCGGATCTCCGTGATCAGCTCGTCGGGCGCGAGCCCTGTCGCGAACGGGCCCTCGAAGAACCCGTCGGTGGCGATGGTCCGCTCTCCCCGAACGGATCGCGCGACGATCTCGGCATCGAGCGCCAGCAGGCAGGCAGGCAGGTCCGACGCCGGATCGGCATGGGCGATGGCACCGCCGACCGTGCCACGGTTGCGGACCTGGACATCACCGATCCCGGGCAGGGCATCGCGCAGCAGGCCGTAGTGCCGCGCCGGCGATTCGGCGAGCTCGCGATACGTCGTCATCGCCCCCACCGCCAGGCGGCCGTCGGCCAGCTGGCGAACGCCTTTGAGCTCGGTCAGGCGGCCGATGTCGACCAGCGTCTCGGCCGATCCGAGGCGCAACTTCAGCAACGGCAGGAGGCTCTGCCCGCCGGCCAGCAGCTTGACCGTCCCGTCGGCACTCGACAACGCCTTGAGCGCATCCTCGAGCGTGGCCGAGCGCTGGTAGGCGAATGCCGTGGGGATCATGCCTGGCCTCCCTTCGAGCCCTGCATCGCGCGCCAGACCGTCTGGGAGGTATACGGCATGTCGAGGTGGCGGACGCCCAGCGGCTTGAGGGCATCGATCACGGCATTCGCGACGGCCGCGGTGCTGGCGATCGCTCCGGCCTCGCCGACGCCCTTGACGCCGAGCGGGTTGACCGGCGATGGGGTGACAGTCTCGTCGAGCTCGAGCTTCGGGAACCAGGACGCCCTGGGAAGGGCGTAGTCGAGCATCGAGCCGGACTGGAGCTGCCCGTCGTCGCTGTAGATGGCGCCTTCCCACAGGGCCTGCCCGACGCCTTGGGCGATCCCGCCGTGGAGTTGGCCGTCGACGATCAGCGGATTGATCTTCTTGCCGACGTCGTCGACGGCGACGTAGCGGACGAGGTCGACCTTCCCGGTCTGCTCGTCGACCTCCACCACCGCGATATGCGTCCCGAAGGGCCAGGTGCAGTTGGGAGTGTCGTGGTAGGCCGTCTCGTCGAGGTAGGGTTCCATGTCGACCGGAAGGCTGAACCCGAGATCGATGGCGAAGGCGATCTCCTGGATCGTCTTGACCTTGTCGGGCGAGCCCTTGACCCGATAGTTGGCGCCGTCGATCTCGATGTCCTCGACGTTCGCCTCGAGCATGTGGGCGGCGTACCGGCGCGCCTTCTCCTTGATCTTGCCGGCAGCCTTGACCGCCGCGGTCATCCCGACCGAGCTGGTCCGGCTGCCGTACGAGCCGTAGCCGAACGGCGTCCCCTGCGTGTCCGAGTGCTGGACGATGACGTCCTCCATCGGCACGCCGAGCTCGTGCGAGATCACCTGGGCATAGGTCGTCTCGTGCCCCTGGCCCTGGGGCTGGGTGCCAACCGTGGCGATGATCTTGCCGGTGAGGTGGACCTTGATGTTGGCCGACTCCCACATCGCGGCACCCCAGCCCTCGCCGACCGCGCCGATCCACTTCGACGGCGCGACGCCGCAGACCTCGATGTAGGTCGAGAGGCCAACACCCAGGTACTTGCCGCGGCCACGCGCCTCGGCCTTCTTTGCGGCCATGTCGCTGTAGCCCACGGTGGCGAGGGCCTTGTCGAGCGCCGGCTCGTAGTTGCCCGAATCGATGAAGATCTTCTCGCCATTGACCGCCGTGCCAAGGCCCGACGGGTTGTCGTACGGGAACTTGTCGGGGGCAATGAAGTTCCGGCGCCGGACCTCGGCCGGATCCATGCCGATCTCCGCCGCGAACAGGTCCATCGCCCGCTCGACGACGTAGGTCGCCTCTGGCCGCCCGGCGCCCCGGTACGCGTCGACAAAGGTCGTGTTCGTGTAGACACCGGTCACTTCGCACGAGACATTCGGGAACTTGTATGGACCGGAAAGGACTCGCCCGTAGAGGGTCGTCGGGATGCCGGGGCCGATCGTCGACAGCCGCCCACCGAGGTTGGCATAGGTCTTGACCCGGAGACCCGTCACCTCGCCGGCCCGGGTCCCCGCGATCTCCAGGTAGGTGATGTGATCGCGGCCGTGGATCGTCGAGCCGTAGCTCTCGCGACGACCCTCGACCCACTTCACCGGCCGGCCGCCGATCTGCTTGCTGGCAAACATGACGAGAGCCATGTCGGCGTAGCAGAAGATCTTGGTCCCGAAGGCGCCACCGACGTCCGGCGAGATGCAGCGGACCTTGTGCTCCGGGATCCCGGTGACGAAGGCGGTCAGCAGGAGCCGCTGGATGTGCGGTGTCTGGCTCGACATCCAGACCGTGTATTCGTCCGTGCCCGGGTTGTACCAGCCGATGTCTCCCCGGACCTCCATCGGATTCGGGATCAGTCGCTGGTTCACGATGCGCTGTTTGACCACGACCTCGGCGCTCTCGATGGCCGCGTCCGTGCCGTCCTTGTCGCCAACGATCCAGACGAAGACGACGTTGTTCGGGGCGTTCTCGTGGAGCTGTGGCGCGCCGGGTTGGGTCGCCTTCTCCGCGTCGACGACCGCGGGGAGGGGCTCCCAGTCGACGCTGATCGCCTCGAGCGCGTCGGCGGCCTGCTCGGGTGTCTCGGCCACGACCGCGGCGACCCCCTCCCCCGTCCACTTGACGCTGTCCGTGGCCAGGACACGCGGCATGTTGATGTTGTTCTGGACGCCTGATGAGCCACCCGCTGGCCACGCCATCGGCAGCGGGTTATACGGGATGTCGGCACCGGTGAGCACCGTGATCACGCCCGGCATCGCCTCCGCCGCGGACGTATCGATCGACTTGATGTTGGCGTGGGCGTACGGGCTCCGAAGGATGGCCATGTGGACCATGTTCTGGAGCTTGATGTCGTCGAGGTAGCGGCCGCGCCCGGTGATGAATCGGGGATCCTCGGTTCGCTTGATCGGGGACCCGAGAACGTCGATAGCCATCGCGTGTTCTCCTCAGCCCTGTGACGCGGGGATCGGCGCCGCGCCGGAGCGCATCGTGTTCGCCGCCTCGCGGATCGCCGCGACGATGTTCTGGTAGCCGGTACAGCGGCAGAAGTTGCCCTCGAGGGCATGGCGGATCTCCGCGTCGGACGGATCGGCGTTGCTGGCGAGGAGGTCGACCGCCGTCATGATCATCCCGGGGGTGCAGAAGCCGCACTGCAATCCGTGCTTCTCCCAGAATGCCGCCTGGAGCGGGTGGAGGGTGTCGCCTGAGGCGAGTCCCTCGATCGTCCGGACCTCCGATCCGTCGGCCTGGACGGCGAGCATGGTGCACGACTTGACGGCCATTCCGTCCACGTGGACCGTGCACGCGCCGCACTGGCTGGTGTCGCAGCCGACATGCGTCCCTGTCAGCTCCAGGTCCTCGCGGAGCGCCTGGACCAGCAGCCGTCTGGGCTCGACGTCCAGCTCCCGCGGCGTGCCGTTGACGACGAACGAGATGTGTTCGCTCACGGACGGAACCTCCTGCGGCAGGTGCACTGGGGGGAGCCGAATCAGAGAGCCCTGAGTCCTGGAAGGGGGATGGTGGCACCGTTCCGCAGTGGAATCAAGGGTTGTTCCGCGGGCTCGTGCCACGATCAACGGCCCGGTGGCGATCTCCGGCGACGGGGCCCCGGGTGTGGCTCGACACGGCCGAGAGCCGCGCTCCGGATGTCGACCGCCCGGGGATCGAGCGAGCGACGCAGTTCGTCCTGCGGAAGGTCCGCCATCCGGGCGGCGTCGCCCAGGCGACCGAGCTTCGCGATGGCCGCATCCCAGGACAGGCCGGCCAGGGACGACGCTGTTGCCAGTCCGACGCGAACCGGACCGCGGTTCCCTGTCGAAGCGGCATACCCGGCCGCCCAAAGCAGGAGCTCGGGCCCGTCGTCCGAGCCGGGCTCGGGTGAGACGACGCCGCAGATGATGCCCCGGTCCCCGGGCGTCGCGACGACGAGGCGCCAGTTGTCGGGCCCGGCGATCAGGTCGACCGCAAAGCTGGCGTAGGGAGCCGAGAGCAGCGTTTCGGTCCCGGCCGCATCGGCACTCCCCCCGGTGATCGCCAGCGACAGGTGCGGTCCGTCGAGCCCCTCCAGGAGGCGCCGGTGAGATTCCCGGAACAGGGCGCGTTCGCGCGCATCGACGCCGATCGCGATGGCTGCCGGCTCGTGGACCTCGATGACCGGACAGCCGGCATCCGCGAGGGCTCGCAGGTCCGTGTTCAAGGCGTCCGCGGCCGCGAGGGTCGCCGCCTCCACGGCGGGACCGGCCGCTCCGGCTCGGCCGATGGTGTACGGCCCGATCAGGGCCTGCTTGACCGCACGGGTCGTGAAGCCGGCGGTGATACGCCAGCGCTCCACCGGGGAGCCTGGCCCTCCCAGCCCACCATCGGTGATCGGCTCGAGGCCGGCAGCCTCCTGCGCCTGAACGGCAGCCTCCACGATCGTGCGATCGCTCGCGCCGGCAACGAGCGGCGGCCGTGGCAGCGGCCCCAGCAGCGTGGCGAACAACGTGTCGGGCTCCAGGTCAGGGTCAGCGAGGTGTCGCCGAGCGTTCCGCCCACTCGCTGACCGTTGCGAGCTGGATGACCCTGCCGCCGCCCGCGTCCGTCACGCCAACACGACCCCTGCGGGCCTCCGTCCCGACGAAGAGGCCCGCCACGACGACGACAGCCACGACACCCAGGCCCACGAGGGCGACTGAGCCCGGCGTCCCGGTTCGTCCCGCTCCCGGCAGGCGGACACTTCCCGCTGCTGGCGTGCTCGCCGGCCGATGCCACAGCGACGAGAGCGTCGGCACACCCGTTGGCAGGAACAGCGCCCCAAGCCACAGGCCCGAGACGAGTCCGCCGATGTGCGCGGCGTTATCGATCGTCCCACCCGAGGCAAACCCGAAGAAGAGGTTGATGAGGATCAACACGCCAAGCTGCCCGAGGAGGGCGCGACCCTGGCGATCGACGGGATGATGCAGCCGGCCGGCCGCCAGCAGGATCCCGAACAGCCCGAAGATCGCGCCGGAGGCACCGACCGCCGGAGCGTCGCCGCCGAACACGAAACTCGCCGTGGACGCGACGGCCGCGCACGCGAGATAGAACAGCAGGAACCGGATCCGGCCATACCAGCGCTCGACGATCGGACCGGCCAGGAAGAGGGCGTACATGTTGAAGAACAGGTGCAGCAGGTCGGCGTGGAGAAGGGTCACGGTCCAGAGACGCCAGTACTCCCCAGCCGCAACACCGAGCTTGTCGAGCCACAGGGCCTGGAAGATCGGCTGACCGTCGGTCGCGAAGAGCGCCGTCAGCGACACGACGCTGGTCAGGGCAATGACGGCGATCGTGACCGTCAGCAAGGGGCTGTCGCCCCGGCCGGCCGCGAAATAGCGCCGTGAGGATCTCGTGTCGCCGGTCTCCTTGGCCAGCCAGCCGAGCCGATTCGCGATCTCTGCCTTGTCCTCTCGAGGTGCCCGCTTGTCGGCCTCGCGATAGGCCTCCATGGCACCCGGAAGATCACCGGCGCGGACGCGAGCCGCCGCAAGGTTCCGCCATGCCGTGTAGGTCGATGGCGTCTCGCCGAGCTTGATCAGGGCCAGCCAGGTGGCGATGGCGGCAGCCTCGTCGTCGAGCCGGTAGCGCACCTCGCCCAGGCCGAGCAGCGCCGCCGCGGTGATCGCCGGGTCGTCGAACCCGACGACCCTGGCGAAATGCTCGCCCGCGGCGTCGAAATCGCCCGAGGCCAGGAGCTCACTACCACGCTGCAGGAGCGCGAGCGCAGCCTCCCGGGTGAGCGGACCGCCGACTCGCGGATCGGGCGCCTGGGTGGGCGGTCGCGTCTCGTCCATCGGGCGGACGATACTAGACTGGGTTGATGTGCGGACGGTTCACCCAGGAGCGGCCGGCCTCCGAGCTGGCCGAGATCTTCGGGGCGGAGCCCCTCATGGACGATCCGGGGCAGCGCTACAACGTGGCGCCGACGGACGAGGCGGCGGTCGTGGTGCAGCGCGAGGACCGGCGGGCCGTGACCGGCTATCGCTGGGGCCTCATCCCCCACTGGGCCACCGAAGCCAGGGTCGGCTCGCGGATGTTCAACGCAAGGGCCGAGACGATCACCGCGAGTCCAGCCTTTCGCGACGCCTTCCGCCGGCGTCGGTGCCTCGTGCCGGTCGACTCCTTCTACGAGTGGAGGCGCGAGGGCACGATCCGCCAGCCGTATCGAGTCCGGCAGGCGGATGGCCGTCCGCTCGTGCTGGCTGGCCTCTGGGCCGGCTGGCGCGACCCGTCAACTGAAACCGTGCGGCGGACGTTCACGATCGT
>JAXDKX010000080.1:0-3519 GCA_034666905.1 Chloroflexota bacterium
CGGAACTCGACGCTCGACTCGAGAACAGCCCGGCCGAGGCGACTCCGGAGCTCGGCTTCGAACAGCACCGTACCGAGCTGACCGCATACTGCTACCGAATGCTCGGTTCCGCGTTCGAGGCCGAAGACGCGGTGCAGGAAACGCTGGTGCGCGCGTGGCGGAGCTTCGATCGGTTCGAGGGTCGGTCGGCCGTTCGGTCGTGGCTGTACCGCATCGCGACGAACGTCTGTCTCGACATGCTCGGCAGCAGGCAACGTCGCGCTCGCCCGATGGACCTGAACCCGGCGCTGACGGCGGACGCTCCGCTCGGGGCGGCGCTGCCTGAGACGACCTGGATCGAGCCCATCCCGGACGGCCGCGTCCTGGCGCCCACTGGAGACCCGGCCGAGCTGGCGATCCAGCGCGACTCGATCCGTCTCGCGTTCGTGGCCGCGCTCCAGCATCTGCCACCCAGGCAGCGAGCCGTCCTGATCCTTCGGGAGGTCCTGCAATGGCAGGCGTCCGAGGTCGCGGAGCTGCTCGAAACGAGCGTCCCGTCGGTCAACAGCGCGCTCCAGCGGGCACGGTCAACGCTCGCCGCGAAAGACGTCAACGCCGGGGCCGATGCGACCGGGGAACTGGACGCTGCGCAGCGGGCGCTGCTCGATCGCTATGTCGACGCATTCGAACGCTACGACATGGACTCGCTGACCTCGCTGCTCCACGAGGACGCGACGTGGAACATGCCGCCCTACGAATTGTGGCTGCAGACCCATCTCGACATCCGCCGCTGGTGCCTGGGACCGGGTATCGGCTGCCGCGGGTCGCGGCTCATCCCGACAGTCGCGAACGGCGCACCGGCGTTCGGCCAGTACAAGCCGAGTGCCGACGGCCGCAGTCTCGAGCCGTGGTCGCTGCAGGTGCTCGAGCTTTCGGACGGCGGGATCGAGGCGATCACCTTCTTCCTCGATACGGCGAACCTGTTTCCGCTCTTTGGGCTGCCCCCGCGGCTCGACCGTTAGGGGTCGCTGAGCGGCAGGGCAGCCTGCAGTCCCATCAGCCCGAGCAGCTCCTGGAGCTCGCCCGAGGCGTGACTGAGCCAGACCTCGCAACCGAGTCGGCGGGCGGTGAGCTGGAGTCGGGCGAGGGCATCGACCGCAGCCGCATCGGGCCTGAGGGCTCCCACGTCGCACACGATCCGATCCGGGACGTCCCCGTCCAGCAGCAAGCGGAATCGATCGTGCAGGCCGGGGAGGCCGGCGCGATCGATCGGGCCGTCGATGACGAAGATGATGACGCTCGGCTCCATGGCCTCGGAAGCACTCGGCAACGGAGGCGCCAGCGAGTCAGCTCGCCGGCGCCACCCATAAGACCGCGCGCACGGCCGTAACTCATCGGTCGCTGGGGATCGGCGATCATTGCGCCGGACCTGGTCGTCGACCGGGTCGTCCCGGATGGAGTGATGTAGATGGCGACCTGGGGCGAGTTCGCGGCGGCGGCTCCCGAGCTGGCCGATCGCGGCCGGCGCCTGTTCTATCGCACGGAGACCGGCGAGGCGCTGCTCGCCACCGTGCGAGGCGATGGACTGCCGCGCATCCATCCGATCAATGTGGCGATCGTCGAGGACCGGCTCGTGGCGTTCATCACGGCGTCGCCGAAGGCCACGGATCTGGCCACCGACGGTCGGTTCGCGCTCCACAACCACCAGGATCCGTCCGTGCCGAACGAGTTCCAGGTCCGTGGCCGGGCCGTGGCGATCGAGGACGACGCAATCCGGGCCCGGATCGCCGCCTCCTGGTATTTCGAGGCTGGCGACGAGTACCGACTGTTCGAGTTCACGATCGAGCACGCGTTGCTTGGCGAGCGCCCCGGCCCGGACGACTGGCCGCCGCGCTACACCTCGTGGAAGAGCGCGGGATAGCCCCGCCAGACCAGCCTCGCCGGATCAGCGCCCCGAACTCACACCCGCGCCGCTCGAAGGGCGAGCAGGTCGGTTCGGACCGCCTCGAACTCGGCTTCGGCTGCGGCCACCCGCTCGGCTGCCCCGTTGACGCTCCCGGACCGCGCATCGGCCTCGAGATCCCGGCACATCTGCGCCAGCACTGTGGCGCCGAGGTTGGCGCTGTTCGTCTTCATCGAGTGGGCCGGGCGGACAAGGCCGTCGAGATCGGATTGCGCGGCGAGGCGCATGGCCCCCAGCTGGGCGATGGCGTCGTCGAGGAACGTGTCCACCAATTCGTCCAGAAATTCGATGTCGCCCCCAACCAGGTCGAGCATGGCATCGAGCGCGACGGGATCGACGGCGCGACGGTCCTGGTTCACGACACGATCGACCCGGACGGCGTCCCGGCGAGCACGGCGGCCAGCTCCTCGGGGCGAATGGGCTTCGACAGGTAGTCATCCATGCCGGCTGCCAGGCACGTCTCGCGGTCGCCCTCCATCGCATTGGCGGTCATCGCCACGATCCGGACCGGGCGCTCGGGCCAGCGGGCACGGATCCGGCGCGTCGCGTCCAGGCCATCGAGCTCGGGCATCTGGACATCCATGAGGACCAGATCGTAGTCGGTTCGGTCCAGTGATTCGATGGCCTCCAGGCCGTTCTCGGCGAGGTCCACGAGATAGCCCATCCGCTCGAGCAGGCGGCGGGCCAGCTTCTGGTTCACGGGGTTGTCCTCGGCCAGGAGAATCCGCAGGGGATGGCGTGTGGCCAGCCCTGGATCGATCGCGAACCGCTCCGGGGATCCGACGGTCGGACGGGACGAACGGCCGGTCAGGACCCGCGCCAGCGTGTCGTGCAACCCGGCCGGCTTGACGGGCTTCGTGAGGAACGCCGCGACCGCCTCGGTCGCGCGTTCGCGCTGCCCGAGCGACGACAGGACGACCACCGGGAGATCCCCGGCCGGATGGGCCTCCCGAACGGCGCTGGCGAGGGCCAGGCCGTCCAGGTCCGGCATCCGCAGGTCGGTCAGCACGACGTCGAACGCCGCGTCTGCCCTGGCCAGGTCGCGTCCCTCGAGTGCGGAGCCAGTCGCGGTCACGACCAGGCCCCAGCGTTCCAGCAGGGTGACGAGGATCCGCCGATTGGTCTCGCTGTCGTCAACGACGAGGGCGCGCCGGCCGGCGAGCGAGACGGTCGAGTCGGCGTCGACGGTTGCGGGCGCAAGATCGGCCGCGGCGCCCAGGGCGATGACGAGCCGGAAGGTGCTGCCTTCACCGGGCACCCCCGCGCTTTCGGCGACCAGGGAGCCGTCCATCAGCTCGGCGAGTCGCCGACTGATCGCCAGCCCGAGGCCGGTTCCGCCGAATCGCCGGGAGATCGAGGCATCAGCCTGGCTGAACGACTGGAACAACCGCCCGATCCGGTCGGCCGGGATGCCCATCCCGGTGTCGTGGACCTCGAGCCGGATCTCCCAGCGACCGGGCGGCTCGTCAGCGCCGCCGACGTCGATCCGCCGGCCGGTCATCGACAGGATCACCTCGCCCTGGTCCGTGAACTTGATCGCGTTCGACAGAAGGTTCAGCACGATCTGTCGCAACCGG
>JAXDKX010000081.1:0-3718 GCA_034666905.1 Chloroflexota bacterium
TCCTTGTGCTGCCGAAGGTCCTCGACCCAGCCCTCCACCGGGATGAGCTCGACGTCCGGCGCCGCGTCCCGGAGCCGCTCCCAGACGAGGTGCGGGATCGTCATCGCCTCGACCGCCACCCGCTTCACCCCGGCGCCGCCGACGAGCTCCGGCCAGCGATCCTGGAGCGCGTTGTAGCACTCGAAGAGACGTGACTCGGGGCAGTCGCGATGGACGGCGATCGTGTAGCGGCTATCCGCGAGGACGATGGATTCCGAGCCAGTGATCAGGAACTTCCCGGAGTCGCCGGCACCCACGACCTCGCCCTCGTCGAACGGCAGCCCGGTGAGATAGCGCATGTGCTCCCAGCGGAGCCCGAAGTAGCCGTCGACGCCAGCCTCGGCCATCCGCTCCCGAAGGGCGGCCAGGCGGCGCGGCCGCGCGGCACGATCCGCCTCGCGCCACGCGTCGCGCTGGGCGCGGGTGGGCGGCGGCGCGAAGTCGGTCGGCTTCGGCCAATCGGCCGGTCCAAGCCGACGGAGTTCAGGGCTCAATGGCGGCTCACGGCAGGTACTTCTTGATGTTCGCGTTCTGTTCGGCAAGCGTCTTCGCATAGACGTTCGTGCCGTCCTTGATCGCGATGAAGTACAGGTAGCCCGCCTTCTGATCGGGGTGGAGGGCTGCGTCGATGTCGCTCGTCGTCGGGGTCGACAGCGGGCCCGGGATCAGCCCCGTGGACTGGAACGTCTGGTAGCCCTGCAGCTCGGGCGGGACCTGGACGTCGACGATCCTCGACTTGATGTTCGCCCAGAAGAAGTACGTCTTCCACTGATCGATGGGTATCGTGGCGAGCTTGGCCGTGTCGATCGCCCAGATGACGGTCGGTTCGGACCCCAGGAGCGGAGCGAACCCGTTGAGCCGATCGAGCCGGTTCTGGTAGACGCCTGCGACGAGCGGCCGTTCCTTCTGAAGGGCCGTCTCGTGCTGAACGATGGAGGCCAGGGTGACGATCTGGTAGAAGGTCATCTTTCGGGCGGCGGGGACATTCATCCGGTCTGGCCCGACCGCGGAGTAGAACTTGTCCAGGAGCATCCGCACGAGGTCGTCGGCGGTGGTGACGTGGAACGGTCCGCCGCTGCTCGCGGTGACGAGCGTGTACGTCGCCGGGTACAGGAAGCCCTCGAGGCTTGCACCCTCGGGCAGCTGAAGCCAGGGGTAGTCCTTGAGCAGGTCCGGCGTCGGGTGCTTGGTGAGGTCGTAGAAGTCCTTGGGGCTGACACCCGTCTGCAGGGTCTCGAGGAGCGCAGTCATCTGCTCCAGGCGGATCCCCTCGCGGAACGTCACGTTCACGGATGTCAGGTTGACCTTGGCACTGACGAGCGCCTGCGCCACGTCCGTGGGGGTCATGTTCTTCCGAAGCACGTACACCCCTGCCTGGAGGTGATCGCCGAGCTTCTGCTCCATCGCGACGTAGAGGAACGCGTGCTCGTTCGTGATGAAGCCGGCCTGGAGAAGCCGCGGCGCGAGGGTCGTGATCGTGTCGCCGGGCTGGACGTCGAAGCCGACCTCGGTCGCGTCGGTCCCGGCCGGCGCGTTGAGGGCGGCGCCGAGGTCCTCCCGGACGAACTCGGCGATGAAGTCGAAGCGGGTGATCGCGCTTGGGTTGTCCCACGCCCAGCCGACGACGCCCGCGCGGATGAGCGGCCGGCCCGCGGTCAGGAGCGCGATCAGCACGACCCCGGCCAGCACGCCGGCGAAGACCAGGAACCGGAGCGCGCCCGGGAGCCGGCGCGGCGCGTTCGGGTCATCCCGCCGGTAGCGACTCACCACGGGCGGCGCGCCCCGACCGTTCGACGCGCGCCAAGCCGGCATCGCGGGCTCCTGGGAGCTGCCACGATCCGACGGGTCACGCGGGCCACGGCCACCGCGAACGGTCACCGGCTCGCGGGTTCCGAGCCCGCGCGCTGATCGCCCGAGCGCCGGGCATCGAGCTCGTCCTGAAGGATGATCGCCGCGGCCTCGCGATCCACGCGCTCACGATAGCGGTCCCGCTGGGTCCGTGATGGGGCTCCGCCCGATCGCCCGCGGGGCATCGGCCCGAGGCGCGACTCGGCGACGTGGCTCGTGAGCCGCTCGTCGCGAAGGAAGACCGGGAGCCCGAGCCGCTCCGCAACCGCGTTGGCCCACGTGCGCGCTGCGGTGGCCATCGCACCTTCGCTGCCGCTGCGCGCCTCGAGTGGCAGGCCCACGACGAGCTCGCCGATCCGGTTCGCGCTCACCACGCGCGCGAGATTCGCGACGTCCGCATCGAGGGTCCGAGCGCGCATCAGGGTCGCCAGCGGCCGCGCGGCAAGACCGTCCGGATCCGCGATCGCGAGGCCGATTCGGCGCTCCCCGAGGTCGATCCCGAGGATCGCCCGGCGGCCGGGATCGAGGGTCACGGCGTCGGCGTCGGCGTCGGCGTCGTCACGGGCGCGGGACTGCCGATGGTCAGCGACACCCGGTCGGCGTTCGTCGGGATCGACGTGACCCAGTCGGGCCAGACGCGGATGTCCGCGTCGCCGAATGGCTGGAGCTTCGCCCGGGCCGCGGGCAGGTCGAGGCCGCGGATCGCGGCGAGCAGGGCCGCCTGGTCGACCGTCTTCGTCTCCGTCCCGTGCATCGTCACCGGGAACGTCACCGTGTCGCCGGTCACCGTCGGTGCGCCGATGTCGATCGTGATCGAGGCTGGGTCGAGCGTGGAACCGGCATCGACCCGGCTGCGAAGGCGCGCCTCGGCGACCGTCCTGACGGGGCTCGCGTCGACGCCGACCACGGTCCCCGCGGCGGTGAGCGCCAGATCGAAGGTCGCGACCTCCTGGCCGACGAGCGTCTTCGGGTCGACCGAAGGCGTAGGGACCCCGAGCGATTTCGTCTCGGGGAAGAGCGTCGTGCCCGCCGGGACGCCGAGCGCCGCCTGGATCTTCGTGTCGAAGTCGGTCGCGAGCTGCGTGTTGAGCGTGGCCATCGCCTTGGTGACGTCGGCCTGGCTGACCTGGGGACTCTCGGTGTGCGTGCCCCCGGAAGTCGCGTCCTGGTTCGTGACCTTGGTCAGGTTCTTGTTCTCGCCCTTCGGCACGACGACGATCGTGTTCGGGGGGACATTCCCCGATTCGCCGGAGACGACGGCCACCACGGGTACCGTGGCCGTCGACGGGCTCACGGGGAACGGCGGGAAGAACGAGATGCTCGCGGGCGGCAGGTTGGCAGCCTCGAGGGTCCGGAACGAGATCCCGGATTCCGTCTTCACGATCGCCCCGGCCGGGATCGTGTTGCTGCCGCCGGTGTCGAAGTTCGCGAAGGTCACGTTTCCGGTCCCCGCGGTGTCGGTCACCTTCTTGCCGGTCGTCGTGAAGGTCCCGCTCGCCTCCGCGCCGAACGGGTAGGGCTTCGACGGGATCTGCATCGTCGTGGCGTCCGGCGCCGTGACGTCCGGCCGGGCCTCGACCGAGTCCGCGAGCGGGCCGACCTGCGTCGAGCGCGGAGCCAGGACGATCGTCGCGGACGGTAGAAGGAGGAACGCGAGGATCGCGGCCACGACGACAAGGGCGAGGATTCCGACGCTCGCGCCGACCGCGACCCCCGTCCGAACCGGCGGTTTGACCCGGCCGACGACGGGAACGCGCTCCGAGCTCCGGCGCGGCACGATGATGACCCCGGTCGGAGCGTCGTCCGATCCCGGCGGATCGATCCGCACGAC
>JAXDKX010000082.1:0-4912 GCA_034666905.1 Chloroflexota bacterium
GGGTGCCCGACCAGCCCCATGACCCGTTCCGCGATCGACTGGGAGCTTGCAGACATCCCGAGCCAACGCCCGTCGCTCGCCTGATAGGCATTTCGAGGCGCCGTCCATTCGGTGCTGCTGCCGGTCCGACCCTGGATAATCCCGAGCTGATCGTAGACGAGGGCCTGGGGTCCGAGGATCCAGAAGAGCGGCTCATAGATTGCAAGGTCGATCACCTGCCCCGGCGCGTGATGGGTGTCGCGGTGATAGAGCGCGAACATCGTGGCGAATGTCCCGAACAGAGATGCCACCCCGTCGCCGAGGGCAAACGGGGGCAGGGTCGGTGGGCCGTCGGGCTGGCCATTGATATGGGCGTAGCCGCTGATGGACTCGGCGACCGTTCCGAACCCAGGACGCGGGCTGTACGGACCGGTCTGTCCGAATCCGCTGGTGCGAACGATCACCAGACCAGGATTGATCGCGTGGAGCACGTCCGGACCCAGTCCCCATCGTTCCATGGTGCCGGGCCGGAAGCTTTCGATGAGGACGTCCGCGTCTGCAATCAGCTCCTTCAGCAACGAGGCTCCGTCGGGCGTACTCAGATTGAGCGACACGAGGCGCTTGTTGCGGCTGACGAACGCCCACCAGAGAGAGACGCCGTTTTTCTGCCAGCCGAGGGTTCGCAACGAATCGCCGCGGGGGTGCTCAACCTTGATGACGTCGGCACCGAAATCGCCCAGCAGGGTGCCGATGACGGGACCGGCGAAGAGCACCCCGGCATCGATGACCCTGAGACCGCTCAATGGTCCAGGTGAGCTCGGATCGGCGCCAGGGGTGGTCCGGGTAGCGGGGTCGGATCTCGTCCCCCGTTGGTCGCGCGTCATCGCGCCTGCTCGGCTGCGTAGTCGCCGAACGATCGTTTGGTCTGGATGAGCTCGACCCGGATCCCGTCGGGATCGATCATGTAAACGGCACGCCCACCCTGGTTCGGTCCGATCGTCGGCGTGACTGGAGGAGAGACCGCCTCCACGCCCTTCGCCACGAGCTCTGCGTACAACGCGTCGACGTCGTCGACGAACCAGGCGGTGTGGGCGGTGCCAGGGTTCGCCGTACGCGTGTCGACGGGCGTCCGGTCTACGTCGCGATACTCGAGTAACTCGAGGAACACGTCCGAATTGGGCGGCCGCAACACAGCCGCATGGAGGTCGACATCCGGATAGCCGACCAGCTCGCCGATGTACGGCGCCTTCGGGTTCCAGGCGAAGACGACCTCGAACCCGAGCAGGTCCCGATAGAACGCGACTGAGCGGTCGAGGTCGCGGACCTGCAGCCCCGTGTGATGGGGTCGGATGATCGTGGCCATCAGGACGAGGCGCTCCCTTCCAGGTTCACAGGTCGTCCAGGAGACCGTCAGGGTCGGCCACCGTCTGACGGGCGATCCAGGAGGGATCGACGAGTGGGCCCAGCCCCAGCGATTCGGGCAGCGGGTCCATCAGCCCGTCGCGGACGATGGGTTGGGCGAGGCTGTCGTCCATCGGATGAACGCCGGTGCCCGGGATCCCCCACTCGATCGGGGAGTCGATATAGCCCAGCGCGGCGAGGACTTGCGAATGAATGTGCGGGTACATGTGTGGCGAGACGAGGTTGCCAGCCGCCCGAATGGCGGCGGCGATCGGGCGGAGCCTGGTGATGCCGCCATTGGTCGTCGCGTCGACCCGGTTGACGTCGACGGCCTCGAACTTCAGCAGAGCCTGTGGGTGATATGAGCCACCCTGCTCGTCGCCCATCGCGACCGGAGTCGAGATGGCCGCGTGGATCTCGGCAACCATTGCCGCGTCGCCGGGGGGAACGATGTCTTCGAACCATCCGAGGCCCAGGCCGTCGAGCCGGCGTCCGAAGGCAATCGCATCGGCCGCCGTCTTGTGCAGGAAGTTCGCGTCGATTCCGAGCCACGCATCGGGAAACGCCGCGCGTGCGGCCCTGAGCCGCTCGATCGAGGCGTCCTGGGTCGGGGCGATGGGGAGCTTGAAGCGGCGCCAGCCCTTGTTCCATAGGTCGGCGATCTGGGCGACCGTCGCTTCGGCCGAGATCGAGGGCGGGTAGCCGGCGATCGCCGTCACCGGCATCCGCTGGCGGCTTCCGCCGAGATACGCAGTGATCGACTGGCCGGCAGCGCGGGCCGCGAGATCCCAGGCCGCGAGATCGACCAGGGACAGGGCGCGCATCCCGATCCCTGCCGCGTGGACCGCATGGTTGGTCCAGAGAGCCTTGAAGAACAGCGCTTCCGGATCGTCCACCCGCTCGCCGATGTAGGCCGGGCTGATCGTGCGATCGACGATCGCGCCGAGCGGGCCATCGCGAGTCAGGCAGTAGGCGACCCCGCGGAGACCGCTCTCGGCGTCGATCCGGACGAGGGCGAATTCGCGGTGGCGCATCACCCAGGTACCGAACTGGATCGGGACGTCGAGGGCGTGCAGGATCGTAGCGACGCGAACGCGCGTGATCCGGTCCCGGTCGGTGATCGTCACTGCCTATGCCGTCAGGTAGCCGTCGTCGCACATCAGCGTGTGACCGGTGACGAGCTCGGAGGCATCGGAGGCAAGAAAGATTGCAGCCCCAATAAGCTCGCGGGGCAGGCCCAGCCGCTGTCGGAGCATCCGGGCCTTGATGAAGTCGGCCGTCAGCGAGGTCCGCTGGGCCGCCTGGCGGGTCAGCGGGGAGTCCATCAGGGTCGGGCCGATCGCGTTGACCCGCACGCCCCGGTCCCGCCACTCGAGAGCCAGCGCGCGAGTGATCCCGAGCACGCCCCCCTTCGACGCGAGGTATGCACTTGCCCAGGGATAGCCGACGAAGGACCCGATCGAGCCGAGGTTAATGATGCTGCCTGAGCCCTGGGCAAGCATCTTTCGGCCGAAGGCCTGGCAGCACAGATACGTTCCCTTGAGGTTGAGGTCGACGATAAAGTCGAAGCGCTCTTCGGGAAACTCCTCGGCCGGCGCCCTGAAGGCGCTCCCGGCGCTGTTCACCAGGATGTCAACCCGCCCGAACTCATCGATCACGGCATCCGCAAGCGCATCCACCTCGGCCTTCGAGGTGACGTCGAGATGCCGGACATGGGCTACGCCACGCTGGTCCACGATCTTGGCGGCAATGACGGCAGCCCCGGCCTCATTCAGATCGGCCACGACGACGGTAACCCCGGCCTGGGCGTACCCGATCGAGATCGCCGCCCCCAGCCCGCTGCCGGCACCGGTCACGACCGCGACGCGGCCCCGCAAGTCGAAGAGAGTACTGACAAAGTCGGCGGGTATTTCCAGGTCGTCGCCAGGCGCGGTCTTCGAGTCCTCCACCGTCAGGTCTCCCCGGCAAGTCTTGAAACGTTCGCGCCGACCGCAGCGCGGATCGTCACGCCGAAGGACCGTCGCTCGCCTGGTGGAAGTACGTCCAGCGGCCCGGCCGCACGCTCGGCGACACGTCCCAGCAGGCCGCAGTTAGCCGGCTCGAACCCGGTGACGTAGATGCCCTCGGCCAGCATCCGCCAGTGCCAGAGTCGGGGAAGCCGATGCCGATCGTACTCGATGACCACACCAATCCCTCCGGTCCCCGGGTCAGCTTCGTTCATGATCCCGATCCGGACCCGATCGTCATCGGTGGCCTTCAGGCGGTGCTCGAAGACCTGGACCGGGAATCCCGCGGTCGGCGGCACAAACCGGTCGTACTCCGCCTCAGCGGTGCGTGAAACGTCGTCCCAGCCGACGACCTCGGCCGGCGGCGCGAGGAGACGTGACGTGGCCGCCACAACGGGATGGCCTAGATTGACATGGTAGAGAAGGAACACCGGCGCTGGCTGGTAGCCCCGGTTCTCGACTTCGTCGGTCAGCTCGATCCGCGGGTCCCCGACGGCAAACCGGAGGGTCCGGCGCAGCACGAGGTCAACGCCGTAGACGGATGTCTCACGAACCTCGCCCGCCACGACGACGGCCAGCCCGCGCTCATCCTCGACCGTCTCGACGGTCACGCTATTGGCCGGCAGATTGGACAGCCGTCCATGCAGCCCATGTGCCTCATCGCCGTCGAGGACCGCCGACCCGACGTTCTGGAGACCGGCCGTGAACAGCAGCCCGCCGTGGAACGAGCGCAGCCAGACGTCGTCGCGGAAGTACGACGGATGGACGATCCCTGTCGGCGATTGCCATGCCAGGGGGAACCCGCCGCACCAGGCCGGGCCGATGTCCAGCCCGCGGTCCGCGACGACCAGGGCGTCGATCCCACCGGCGACCCGGACGTCGATCACCCGAACGCCATCCTCGGACCCGTCGCCAAGGCGGACCTGCCGGCCGCTGGCCAACTGGCGCAGGTCGCCCAGCTCGGGACGCCGGGCCGGCCGGGCTGTCACGCTGTCAGCCATGGCGGAGTCACGTAATCGTCCCAGGCGGCGCCCTTGCCGGCATCCACCGGCACCGCTACCCCGGTGATCCCGGTGGCGAGTGGCGATACCAGGAATGCGATCGTCGCAGCGATGTCGCGTGGAGTGAGGACCCGCCCAAGGGGATGCTTGGCCGCGAATGCCGCGAGCACGGCGTCGCCGTCGGGCAACGTCGCGAGGCGACCTTCCAGGAGCGGCGTGAGCGTCACGCTGGGACAGACCGCATTCACCGTGATCCGTTCGCGGGCAAGGTCCAGGGCCGCCGCTCGAGCGAGGTTGAGGAGCGCGCCCTTTGACGTGCAATACGAGGCCATGCCCGGCTCGGCCTGGAGGCCATCGAGGCTGGACAGGACGATCAGCGCCCCGCGACCACGCCGGCGCATCTGCGGCACGGCCTCGCGAATCACCAGGAACGCGCCGCGGACATTGACCGCCATGACCCGGTCGAAATGCTCGACCGAAGTGGCGTCGATCGCCTGGTAATCGCCGAGAATGCCCGCACACGCC
>JAXDKX010000083.1:0-8550 GCA_034666905.1 Chloroflexota bacterium
CCCTTCGTCATCAATGCACGCTGAGGCGGCGGATTTGTGATGCGAGGACAAGGCATGAGCCGCGGGGCGGGTGGGCTCGCCGTCATGGTGGTCGTTGGCGCGCTCCTGTTCATGGGGCGGCTGGCGCCGGTGTCGCTCGCACAGACGACTCCGGATCGATCCGAGGTCGTTCTGGTCCTGGACTTTTCCGCCTCGATCCTCGTGGACGCCGCGAACCGGGACCGCTTCGCTGCCGCCCTGGACCGGATCGCGGACCGCGTCGATGCGACGTCATCGGACCTCGTGGCGGGCGATGCGACCGTGTCGATCGTCCAGTTTGCCGCACGCGCGGTTGACATCCCCGGCTGTGTGAACCTGAAGCTGCTCGCCAGTCCCACGACCGTCGCCGCATTCGCCGATTGCCTCAGAGGCGTCGCTGCGGCCTATCGAAAGGGCCTCGATCCAGCTCTGACCCGGAAGATCGGGATCGACACCAACTACGTCGCGGCCATGACCAAGGCCGCCCGCCACCTTGGCGCCGACGCCGTTCGGCCGGCGTTGATCCTGTTCACGGACGGAAAGCACGACGTTGCGGGCGTGCCTGTCAGCCAGGTGGTGCCAACGGCGAAGAAGCTCTTCGGGAGCCGATCGCCGTTCGCGCTGCTGCCGGTGGGGATGGGCCTCGTCTCCGCGGAGCGCGCTGCACTCGAGAGCGGCCTCCTGAAGCTGCGGGTCATTCGCGACATGCCCGCCTGCGTGAGCGGGGCGCAATTCGAATGGCCGCGCGTCGTGTTCGAGTCAGCCGACGATGCCGGCAACGCCGTCGCCGTCGCGCTCCAGGACGTCACCTGCACCTTCACGGTCGCTCCCACGCCATCGCCGACACCGACCCCGGCCCCGACCCCGGTGCCGACGCCGGACGCGGTCCGCGGTGTCACGCTCACCCCTGGCGATGGCCGGATCCAGGTGGCGTGGATCGCTCCGGCAACGATGCCGGCGCCGATCGTCGACTACCTCGTCCGCTGCCGTTCGGGCAGCAACGGCTGGATCGAATCGAAGGAGGGACCGTCGGCCGACACGACGGCCGTCGTCGAGGGACTCACGAATGGCGCCGCCTACGAGTGCGAAGTGGCGGCCGTGGACCCCACATCGCAAGGCTCGTTCGCCGCCGCAGCGACGACGGCCACGCCGTTCGGACGTCCTGCGGCGCCCGGGAAGCCCGCAGTTGAAGCCCTCGACCGCGCCGTTCGGATCCAGGTGCCGACCGAAGACCCGGCAGTGGTGTCCAGCTATCGGTACGAATGCTCGGGGGACGGTGGCAGCACGTGGCCCGCCACGATCGACGCCCCATCAACCGGGATCACGACGATCAACGTCACCAACCTGACGAACACCGTCGAGTACGTCTGCCGGGCATTCGCCGTCAATGCCGCGGGTGTCAGCGACCCATCGGCGCTATCGACCGCCGTGCGGCCGTGCGGCTCCCTGTTCGAGTGCAGCCCCATCCTCACCCCGGTTCTCGGAATCGTCGGGTTCCTTGCCGTAGCGGGCGTTCTCCTGGGACTCGTCGTCCTGTATCGCAGCAGGGCGCGCGGCTATGTGGTCGCTGTGGTGGATGTCGTGCATACGGCGAATCTCGGACGCGGATCGAAGCTGGGCATCGGTTTCGTCCGCAACGAGCCAAGGGGACCGGTTACCGGGATCATCGCCGATCGCAGTGGGAGCGCGGACATCCGGATTCGTTATCGGGGAGGTGACCGCTTCGAGGTGACCGACCGAGTCGGTCGCCATGCCGCGACGTCCGGGGAGCCGGTGGTCGCGCGCGATGCACTGGGCGTGCCGCATGCCATCGTCCTGAGGAGGTTCGCCCCCGGGACGTCATCGGTCGCGTCCAACGCCAACTGACCCAGCTGCCCGGATCGCGACCATCGCTACCCCTCGACGAAGATCACGTCCAGCCGCCGGGGACCGTGCACGCCTTCGACTCGCTGCAGCTCGATATCGCTCGTCGCCGACGGACCACTGATCCAGGTCTGCGGTCGGGTCGGCGACAGGCGGGCCAGCGCCTCCGGAACGGTCCCCACGACCTGGTCGGCTCGCACGACGCAGAGGTGCAGGTCGGGCAGCAGGCTGAGCACCCGCCGGCCCTGGTCGACACCGCCATCGAGGACGATCGTGCCGGTCTCTGCGATGGCGACCGCGCAGCCTGTGATCACGCCATCGAGCGCATCGAGCGCGGCGTACGTGAGCGGCGGCTCTTCGCCGAAACGCTCGACGTTGGCCGCGGCCCCGAGCCAGGCTGCCGGGAGTCCCCCCGGCACCGCCAGTCGGGTCGCCCCGCGAGCCCTGAGCACGGCATCGATCGTCACCGGCAGGCCCTCCGGGGAGGTCCTGGTCACCGTCGCGCGGTAGTCGCTGACCCGCTCCACGAAGAGCTGCCTGACGTCGGTGCCGCGCGGCAGCGAGCGTTCGTAATCTCGTGGGATTGGGACCGCGGTCGGCCGATCGGCCAGGGCATCTCGAATGCGCCGCAGGACGGCGTCGCGAGCGGTCTCCGATCGAGGGTCGGTGGAGGGTTCCATCACTCCCCTCCCCGCCCACCGTCGGTGCGGCGCCACCACGCCCGGAAGGGCTCCCGGGCCGGTGCCTTGAGATCGCGCTTGCCGAACCAGTCGCCGATCGGACCGGGTCCCGGCAGCCGTCGCAGCATCCCCTTCCGGCCCAGGATCCGACCGCCAAATCCGGCGGCACGTTCTGCCAGGCCGAGCCGCCGCGGTGTGCGGAGCGTCCACGCCGCAATGCCCATCCCCAGGGCCTCGGGGCTTGGCAGGCGGTGGGTCGCCTCGGACTGACGGACCACCTGGCCGCGGAGGTGAACCAGGACTTCGGGGATGTCGATCCGGACTGGGCACACGTCGAAGCACGCGCCGCACAGCGAGGACGCGTAGGGCAATGAGGCGGTCTGCTTATCGACCGGGTGCTTCGCGATGCCCCGCAGCTGGGGCGTCAGGATCGCGCCGATCGGCCCGGGGTAGACCGAGCCGTACGCTCGACCGCCGGTCCGCTCGTACACCGGACAGACGTTGAGGCAGGCCGAGCACCGAATGCAGCGGAGCGCCTGCCGGCCGACGGTGTCGGACAGGACGTCCGTCCGCCCGTTGTCGAGCAGGATCAGGTGGAACTCCTGCGGTCCATCGCCCGGCGTGACGCCCGTCCAGATCGACGTGTACGGATTCATCCGTTCCGCCGTGGCCGAACGGGGGAGCGTCTGGAGGAAGACCTCGAGGTCGCGCCAGGTCGGGACGAGCTTCTCGATGCCCATGACCGTGATCAGGACCTCGGGCAGGGTCAGGCACATCCGCCCGTTGCCCTCGGACTCGACGACGACCACCGCGCCCGTCTCGGCAACCGCGAAGTTCGCCCCGGAGACCGCGACGCGCGCTCGCAGGAATTTCTCGCGCAAGTGCAGGCGCGCCGCCTCGGCAAGGTCTCGCGGCTCGTCCGTCAGCCCCGCGGGAGCCGGCCGCCCAACGGCGCCCATCTCGTTGACGAAGATCTCCCGGATCTCGGACCGGTTGCGGTGGATCGCCGGGACGAGGATGTGCGACGGCAGGTCGTGGCCGAGCTGGACGATCATCTCGGCGAGGTCCGTCTCCCAGACGTCGATCCCCGCCTGGCGGAGGGCTTCGTTGAGCTCGATCTCCTGGGTGGCCATCGACTTGACCTTGATGACCTCTCCGGCGCCGTGGGACCGGGCGACATCGGCGACGATGGCGTTGGCCTCGGCCGCATCCCGGGCCCAATGGACGGTTCCGCCGGCTGAGGCCACCGCGCCCTCGAGCTGCTCGAGGAGAGCCGGCAGCTCGCGCAGCACCTCATCCTTGATCGCCGCACCGGCCAGTCGCAGCTCCTCCCAATCGGCGCGCTCGGCGACGACCGAGGCCCGCTTCGTGCGGATCGTGGCGGTGGCTCGGCCGAGGTTCGCGCGGAGCTGGTCGTCGGCGAGGGCTTCCCGCGCGGCGACCGGGAAGGGCGGCGTGCCGGCAAAGCTCGGCTCGTGTGGCGGGCGGGCGGCCGGCCCTGTCACGCGTCGGCTCCGGTCGACGCGAGGATCTCGGCGAGGTGCATGACCCGGACGGGCGATCGGCGCCGCGAAAGCAGGCCTCCGATGTGCATCAGGCATGACGTATCCCCGGCCGTCAGGACCTCCGCACCCGAGCCCAGGACGTCGTCCACCTTGTCGAGCCCCATCGCCACGGAGGTGTCGGCGTTCTTGATCGCGAACGTGCCGCCAAATCCGCAGCATGCCGACGACCTCGGGAGCTCGAGCAGGGTCAGGCCGTCAACGGCAGCGAGGAGTCGCGTGGGCCGGTCGCCGACGCCCAGCAGCCGCGTGGAGTGACAGGTCGGGTGGAACGCGACCGTGTGCGGGAACCGGGCCCCGACGTCAGTCACACCGAGCACGTCGACCAGGAACTCGGACAGCTCCAGCACCCGTGGAGCGACCGTCGCAACCTGTTCGGTCAGACCCGCATGGCCACGCTCCGCCGCCAGCTCCGCGACCAGCGGGTGATACCGCCGGACCATCGACGCACACGATCCTGACGGGGTGACGACGACGTCGTAGCCGGCGAACGCTTGCACGAAGCGCTGCACGAGCGGGATGCACGCATCCTGGTAGCCGGAGTTGAAGTGCATCTGGCCGCAGCAAGTCTGCTCGGCCGGGAATTCCACGTCGTGTCCAAGGCGGCGGAGCAGGCGCACGATGGCCTGACCGACCTCCGGGTAGAGGAGGTCGTTGTAGCAGGTGATGAAGAGGGCGACGCGCACCGATCCACGGTAGCGCCCCGCGTGTTGCGTCTCAACACGCAACTCGCCTCGCAAAGACCGGCGTGTACCCTGTAAGGATGGATGCAGAGCAGGTTCGCGACCGGGCACAAGCGGTATGTGACGCGCTCCTCGCGAGCGACGTCGAACGCGCGACCGCGGATTTCAGCGACAGCCTTCGGCAGAACCTCGGCCAGATCATGGCCCAGCTGCCCCTGCCATTGACCGAGGCCACGGTCGAATCGGTCGAGATGGGTGGCTCCAGCTACACCGCCGTGCTCCTCCTCCTCGGCGAGAGCGAGGTCCGGATGCAGACTCGATGGAAGGATCGCGACGGTCATCCGACGGTCGTGGAAGTCAGCCACGTCGCCGAAGCGACCATCGAACCGGAACCGCTCGAGGGCGAAACCGAAGCCGAGGCCTGATCGCCACGGTCTCCCGAACGATCCAGCGAGGAGCACGGATGTGATCAGCGAGCGAGCCGGCCGTCCGGCCGACCCGTCGAGCCTGGTGGACGTCGAGGCGCTCGTCCGGGCCTACTACGAGCTCCGTCCGGATCCGTCGGTAGCCGCCCAGCGGGTTGCCTTCGGGACCTCCGGCCATCGCGGATCGGCGCTGAACGTCGCCTTCAACGAAGCCCACATCGTGGCCACCACCGAGGCCATCTGTCGCTACCGACGCGAGAAGGGGATCGACGGGCCGCTGTTCATCGGCCGCGATACGCACGCACTCTCGGAGCCGGCCTTCCGAAGCGCGCTCGAGGTGCTGGCCGCGCACGGCGCAGAGGTCCGGGTCGACGCGGCCGACGGCTACACACCGACACCGGTGATCTCGCACGCCATCCTCACCTACAACGACGGCCGCCGCGACCACCTCGCCGACGGCATCGTCGTGACCCCGTCCCACAATCCACCCGAGGACGGCGGCTTCAAGTACAACCCGCCCAACGGCGGGCCGGCCGACACGGACGTCACCGGCTGGATCGGCGAGGAGGCCAATGGGCTGCTCGCCACCGCGGTTGAGACCGTCAAGCGGGTCCCGTTCGAGCGTGCCCGTGCCGCCGCGACCGCCCACGACTACGTCGATTCCTACGTCGGCGACCTGGACGCGGTCATCGACATGGCATCCATCCGCGGATCGGGATTGCGCCTCGGGGTCGACCCGCTCGGTGGGGCGAGCGTGGCCTACTGGCCGGCCATCGCCGAACGCCACGGCATCGACCTGACGATCACCAACGATCGAGTCGACCCGCAGTTCGCGTTCATGACGGTCGACTGGGACGGCCGCATCCGGATGGATCCATCGTCGCCGTACGCGATGGCCCGCCTTGTTGAGCTGCGCGACCGCTTCGACGTCGCGTTCGCCAATGACACGGACGCCGACCGCCATGGGATCGTCACGCCGGGCGCCGGCCTGCTGAATCCGAACCACTTCCTGTCGGCGGCGGTGGCGTATCTCTACGGTGGTGCCCGGTCCTGGTCGCCGGGGGTGGCCGTCGGCAAGACCCTCGTGTCGAGCGCGATGATCGACCGGGTCACGGCGGACCTGGGCCGCCGCCTGCTCGAAGTGCCCGTCGGCTTCAAATGGTTCGTCCAGGGGCTCGTGGACGGCACGCTCGGATTCGGTGGCGAGGAGAGCGCGGGAGCGTCGTTCCTGCGACGAGACGGGACGGTCTGGACGACCGACAAGGACGGCATCATCGCGTGCCTGCTGGCCGCGGAGTTGACCGCGACGAGCGGACGCGATCCTGGCGACACGTATGCGGCGCTGACCGAACGGTTCGGCACCCCCGTCTACCGCCGCATCGATGCGCCCGCGACGCCCGACCAGAAAGCGGCCCTGGCCCGCCTCTCTCCAACACAGGTCACGGCCTCGACGCTTGCCGGGGAGCCGCTGACCGGGATTCTCACGACGGCGCCCGGCAATGGTGCCCCGATCGGTGGCCTCAAGGTCATCGCCGAACACGGCTGGTTCGCGGCCCGGCCGTCCGGCACGGAGAATGTCTACAAGATCTACGCCGAGAGCTTCCTCGGCGACGAGCATCTGGACCGTCTGATCGATGAAGCCCGGACACTGGTTTCCGCGGCCCTCGATCAGGCCCATTAGGCGACCCGCCGCACCAAGAGATGGTATGACCCACGATGACCACGCGCACGACCACGGTCACGAGCACGAGCACGAGCACGACCATGCGCACGACTACGCGACCGACATCGCCGAGCAACGGGCCGGCAAGGACGAGTACTTCCGGACGTCGCGCGACAGCCCGATCCCAGCCGAGAAGCGCGCGGGCTTCACGGGGCTCCCCTACTTCCCGGCAGATCCGGCCTATCGATTCGAAGGTCTTCGCCTGCAGCCCTATGACGGCACCGAACCTCCTGCCTTCCAGATCCCGACCTCGGATGGACAGCTTCGGCCGGCCCGGCGAGCCGGCACGTTCACGTTCGAGCTGGGCGGAAATCCTCGGTCGTTGACCGCGTACGTCCTGCCGGGCGGAGACTCGCTGTTCGTCCCGTTCCTGGACAAGACCAGCGCCTCCGAGACGTACGGCGCCGGTCGCTATCTCGACCTCGAGCCGGACGAGGACGGCGCCTACGACCTCGACTTCAACCTGGCCTACCACCCGTATTGCGTGTACGCGGAGGAATTCTCGTGTCCGCTCACGCCGGCCGAGAATCGGCTTGACGTCCGGATCGAGGCGGGCGAGCGCCTCTGATGCCGCGCTCGGGCCTCGTCGCAGGAGTCGATTGCTCCACCCAGGGGACCAAGGTCCTGCTCGTCGATCCAGGCAGCGGCGACGTCGTCGCCAGCGGCCGCGCCGCCCATACCGTGGAGGGCGAAGGCGGCGTTCGCGAGACCGATCCACGCGAATGGTGGGAGGCCCTTGGAGCCGCGCTCGCGCAGACCGGGCGCGCCACGGACGTCGCCGCGATCTCGGTGGCCGGCCAGCAGCATGGGCTGGTGGTCCTCGACCGCCAGGGGATCCCGCTCCGCAAGGCGAGCCTGTGGAACGACACTAGCGCACACCTGGATGCGGAGCGCCTCACCGAACGACTCGGGGCCGAAAGGTGGGCCGAACGGACCGGCCTGCGACCGGTCGCCTCGTTCACGGTGGCCAAGTGGGCCTGGCTGCGGCGGACCGAGGCGGAGATCGCCGCGGTCACGGCGGGCATCCGCCTGCCACACGACTACATGACCGAGCGGCTGACCGGACGGGCCGTGACCGATCGCGGCGACGCGTCGGGGACCGGCTGGTGGTCGCCTGCGGACGATGCGTACGCCGAGGACATCATGGCGCTGCCCGAAGTCCAGATCACCACCGACCTGTTGCCCGAGTTGCTCGGTCCCACCGAGCCGGCGGGCCAGGTCGGACCGGGCGGAGAGTCGGTCGGGCTGCGTCCCGGGACGATCGTGGGCCCGGGCACCGGCGACAACATGGGCGCCGCGCTTGGGCTCAGCCTGGCCGCGCGACAGTCCGCGATGAGCCTCGGGACATCCGGCACGGTGTTTGCGGTCTCCGAGCGTCCGAGCGCCGATCCGAGCGGTGTCGTGGCGGGCTTCGCCGACGCGACCGGGCGCTTCCTGCCGCTTGCGGCGACCCTCAACTGCACGCTCGCCGTCGACCGGATGGCGACCTGGCTCGGGCTCGATCGCGAGGATGTCAGCCCGGCCGGCGGCGTCGTCGTCCTGCCCTACCTTGACGGCGAGCGAACGCCCAACCTGCCGGCCGCGACCGGGATGATC
>JAXDKX010000084.1:0-6532 GCA_034666905.1 Chloroflexota bacterium
TAGGAACTCGCCGAATGCATGTCCTGGCGCGGCTGCGGGCGCTGCTCTCAGGTCGCCCCGGATCCACACCGTTCGCGGCGCGACGGGAGCGGCGAGAAGCAGCGCGAAGGCGCCATAGCGACACGGGCGAAGCCGCGTGGACCGCGGAGGACCGGCACCTCGGCTCCAGTGGCGAACGATGGGTCGAGGATGTCTCGGCCGGCACGCCTGGCCACTTCGGCTCTGTCCGCAGCATCAGGGACGACTGATAGGGCCGGAATCAGCCGATGCCGCCCTGGGAAGCGAGGCCTGATCCCTCGACGCCGAACCTCGCAAAGTCTTCGACCGCAGTCTCCCAGTGTTCCACCGTGCTGTGGGTGACGAGCTCCTCGATGTTCGGCAGCCATTTCGCCGATTCCCAGCCTTCACCCATGACAGAGATGAGGGCTTCGATGTCGTTCCACACCGTGATGGCCACGAGATCGAGGCCGTCGGCCGTCAGGTGGCGCCCGATGTAGACCGCCTCCATGCCTTCGGGTCGCCCGCGGGATTCCGTCGCCGACCGAAGGCGCGAAAAGACGTCGCCTTCGGTGCCGGGGCGAACCCGACCCCGGCTGATCCGGATGATCATGATCGATCTGCCCCTGTGAACGAGACGAGGCGCGCTTCCCTGAGTGTAGCTCCCGTCCGATGGGCGAGAGGCTGCCGTACCATCTCCCGATGATCGCCCGGGGTCGACCCTCAATCCCCAATGGGATCGTCACCGGCGGGGTGGTCGCGATCGGGCGGCATGTTGATCCGTCGCGGGCCGTCGCCCTTGGCGAGGCGCTTGTGGCCGGCGGCGTGCGGGCGTTCGAGCTGACCCTGAACGAGCCGGAGGCGGACGCCCTCGAGGCCATCGAAGCGGTGGCTGCAAGGGGACCGGAGCTCGGCCTCGATATCGGCGCCGGGACCGTCCTGTCCATCGACGCGGCCCGCCGCGCCGTCAGCGCGGGCGCGAGCTTCCTGGTCATGCCGCACCTCGAGGTCGAGCTCGTCGCGTGGGCGGCCGAGCGGGGGATCCCGGTGCTGCCGGGTTGCGCCACGCCGACCGAGGTCCTTGCGGCCTGGCGCGCGGGCGCGGCAGCCGTGAAGCTCTTTCCCGCGTCCGTGGCGGGGCCCGTGTTCGTGCGCGAGCTGCGCGGGCCGTTCCCCGAGATCCCGCTGCTGCCGACCGGCGGCGTGACCCTCGAGAGCGCGCCGGCGTTCATCGCGGCCGGCGCGATCGGCGTCGGCATGGGCGGGTGGCTGCTCGGAGACGGCGACGCGTCTCGCGTTCGCGAGCGATCAAGACAGGTCGTGGCGACGGTGGCGGCTGCCAGGTCGCGAGCAGCCTGATGCCCGACGTCGTCACCGTCGGCGAGTGCCTCGTGGCGTTCGTCGCCGTAGCTCCCGGACCCCTCGCCGAATCGAACGCATTCGAGCGCTTCGTCGCCGGAGCCGAGGCGAACGTCGCGGTCGGGCTGGCACGACTCGGACACTCGGTCGCATTCGTCGGCCGGGTCGGTGCCGACGGGTTCGGTGACGCGATCCGCCGCAGGCTGCGTGGCGAGGGGGTGGCCACGGAGCACCTCATCACGGATGACGGCGCCCCCACCGGCCTGATGTTCCGGGAGCGCCGCTTGCTTGGCCCGGCCCAGGTCGTGTATGCGCGGCGCGCCTCTGCGGGCTCGCGATTGACCGCCGACGACATCGACCGCGCGGCCGGCGCGAACATCTTCAGGGACGCCCGATGGCTGCACCTGAGCGGAATCACGCCGGCGCTGTCGGGCGACGCGCTGGCGGCGACATTTCGGGCAGCCGAGCTCGGCCGCGGTGCCGGTCTGACGATCAGCCTCGACCTGAACCTGCGGCGCCGGCTGTGGTCGGACGATGCCGCTCGACCGGTGCTGCGCGACCTCGTCGCCGCGGCGGACGTCGTCCTGGGGGGCCCGGATGAGCTGGCCGTCATCGCGGACCGGCAGCCCGATGCCGAGCCCGCCGACCTGGCCCGCGCGGTCCTGGCGCTGGGCCCGGCCATTGCCGTCGTCAAGCTCGGCGATCGGGGCGCGCTCGCCGCGACAAGCCAGAACGGAGCGGGCACGATCGCCCGACCCGGGCTCCCGCTCCGTGTCGTCATGGACCCGGTTGGTGCCGGGGATGCCTTCTGTGCCGGGTTCATTACCGCACAACTCGAGGGCCTGCCGGTGGAGCGAGCACTGGAGTACGGCAATGCCTGCGGAGCAGCTGCGGCGTCGTCGGTCGGCGACCAGTCCGGCCTGCCCGATCGCAACGAACTCCTGGCCCTGCTCGCGTCGGGCGACGGCGGCGGAGCACCCGACACGATTCGGTGAGCTCGCCATTCGAACCTGACGCGCTCGTCGAGGCCCTCACGCAGGCGGAGCCCATGGCGGCAGGGCGTCGGGACGAGATCCGGGTAGTGCGGGCTCCCGGTCGGGTCAACCTGATCGGCGAGCACACCGACTACAACCAGGGATTCGTGCTGCCCGCCGCGATCGACCTCGAGATCCGAATCGCCTACCTGCCGATGGACGACCGCCGCGTGGAGCTCGTCCGGCTGGACTCGGCCGACCGCGACGGCTTCGATCTCGACACGCCGCGACCGAAAAGCGCGAGCTGGCTCGACTACGTCGCCGGGACCGCCTGGTCACTCGGCGAGGCCGGCCTGCAGCTCCGCGGCTTGCGCGGCGTCATCGCATCGACACTGCCCCCGAACGCCGGGCTCTCGTCGTCCGCTGCGATCGAGCTCGCCACGGCCTGGGCGATGCTCGACGATGGTGCGCCCGCGGTTGATCGCTTCGAGCTCGCCCGACACTGCCAGCGGGCGGAGAACGCGTACGTCGGGGTCATGAGCGGCTTGATGGACCAATTCGCCGAATCGTGCGGCGTGGCCGGTGCGGCGCTCTTCCTCGATTGCCAATCGTCCGAATGGCGGCCCGTCCGCCTGCCGCCGGGCCTGGAGCTGGTGGTCCTGCACACGGGGTCCCTGCGGCAGCTCGACCGCTCCGAGTACAACGTCCGGCGCAGCCAATGCGAGGCTGCCGTCGCGGCCATGGCCAGGGACGATCCGTCGATCCACAGCCTGCGTGATGTGACGCCGGAGATGCTCGCTGCCGCTGCCGAAACGCTGACTCCGCTCGAATTGAAGCGAGCGAGGCACATCGTCACCGACAACGAACGGGTCGTCGCTACGGTCCGTGCCCTCGAGGCCGGCGACCTTCCGGCAGTCGGCGAGCTGTTCGCCGCCGGCCACGCCTCGTTGCGCGACGATTTCGAGGTGAGCTCACCGGAGCTGGACGCGATGGTCGAGATCGCGACCGCCGTCCCCGGGGTGGTCGCCGCGCGGATGACCGGCGCCGGCTTCGGTGGCTGCACCGTGAACCTCGTCCGGCCCGAGGCCGTCGATCGCCTGGCGGCCGCGGTCCTGGCTCGATACCCGGCCCAGACCGGCCTGACCCCGCTGATCCTGCCGGTCCAGGTCGCCGCCGGCGCCGGGAGGATGGCCTGACCGGCCGTGGCGTGCCGAGGTCGCCCATGGGATCCGCGCCGTCGCCCTCGAGCCGCTTGAGGCATCCTTAGCGCCCGCGGTCCTTCCTCGCGCCGCGCTCGTGGCAGCCCCCCGTTCACGGAGTCGCACGCGTTGCAGCCCGCCCGGAGAATTCCACAGGCCAGCCCCATTCGAACTCCCGGCCGACAGCCGACGACCCAGGGCTGGATCGCGATCATCGTCTTCGCGTTCATGACCGGGCTTGGCGCCATCGCCGCCCTGGCGGCCGTGGGGGTCTATGTCTCCCTCGCGTCCGACCCCTACCTGCTCAAGAGCCCAAGTGAGCTGACGCAGTACCAGCTGCCCGAGGAGACGGTCATCTATGACCGGACGGGCAAGATCGAGCTTGCGCGCTTCGGTGCCGCGAAGCGCGAGGTCGTCACCTTCGACCAGATCCCGCCCATCCTGCTTGACGCGCCCACGGCGGTCGAGGACAAGACCTTCTGGGACAACGCCGGGTTCGATCCCGTGGCGATCCTGTCGGCGGGCCTGAGCTCGCTCCGCGGCGAGGGCCGGGGCGCATCGACCATCACCCAACAGCTCGTGCGCGCGCGCCTGCTCGATCCGGCCCTGGTCCAGGACCCCAATCGAACCGTGGAACGCAAGCTGAAGGAGATCATCCAATCGATCCGGGTGACCGAGTTCTACGCGGGCGAAGTCGGCAAGCAGCAGATCATCACCGCCTACCTGAACCAGAACTACTACGGCAACCAGGCGTACGGGGTCAAGGCGGCCGCGAAATCGTACTTCGGCATCGACCTGTCGAAGATCGATGTCGCCCAGGCGGCCATCCTCGCCGCCCTGCCAAAGTCCCCGTCGAACTACGACCTCGTCCGCAATGCCATCGAGCAATGCACGACACCGGTGGCAGAAGGAGCCGACTGTCCCAAGAGCCAGCTGACGGTCTCCGCCGATTCGCCGATCGTGGCACGTCGCGATGCGATCCTCGACCTGCTCGCGGCCGGACGGACCCCGAGGTCGGATGGGACCTACACGGCGGCCCAGTTCCAGGCGGCGAAGCAGGAACCCGTCGTCCTCGCCAGCCAGGCGACGCCGCACTGGATCGCTCCACATTTCGTGTGGGCCGTTCGCGACGAGCTGACGCAGAAGCTGTGCGGGACCGCGCCAACCTGCACACAGCTCGAAGCCGGTGGCCTGCGGGTCACCACCACGCTCGACGTCCGGCTCCAGAAGATCGCCGAGAAATGGGTGCGGGCGGCCGCCGTGGTGCCGCATAGCAAGAACCCGACGGCGGCTGCCAAGGCTCTCGGATTCACGAGGCTGGAACCCTGGATGGCCAACCTGCAGAGCAAGACCCTGCGCAATGGAGCCCTCGTGGCCTACGACTACCAGACCGGGGAGCTGGTCGCCTACGTGGGCAGTGCGAACTACTACGCGACGTCGAATCGGCCCGCGTTCCAGCCGCAATACGACGTCGTTGGCAAGGGCTTCCGGCAGCCCGGTTCGGCCTTCAAACCATTCAATTACGTGACCGGGATCGATGACCACGCGCTGACAGCCGCCACGATGTTCATGGACGTCAGCACGGACTTCGGCGGAGGCTACAAGCCGGGCGACGCCGACCTCCTGGAGCGCGGCCCGGTCAGGGTTCGCAACGCGCTCCAGTTCTCATTGAACCTGCCATCGGTGAAGGCCATGGCGATCAACACGCCAGATCATGTCTTCGCCAAGGCCCGGGAGTTCGGGATGACCTTCCAGACCGATCAGACGACAGCTGGGCTGTCCCTTGCGCTCGGCGTCCAGGAAGTGCGCCCGGTCGATCTCGTGACGGCCTACGGAGCGCTGGCCAACGGAGGCCGAACCATCGGGCACACCACGATCCTGACGATCCAGGACACGACCGGCAAGGATGTCGTCGATCCGTACGCGCCGCCGGCCGGCACACAGGTGGTCAGCCCGCAGGCCGCCTTCATCATCACGGACATCCTGAGCGGCAACACCGACAAGAAGATCAACCCGTTCTGGGGCAAGTTCGAGATCGACGGCACGGACCGCCGCCGGCCGGCTACCTTGAAGACCGGCACCAATAACGACGCCAAGGACCTCAACGCCTACGGCTACATCGCTCCCCCTGCCGAGGCTGACCGTGCGGCGGGCGCGTATGCGCTGGCCGTGGGCGTGTGGAACGGCAACTCCGACAACAGCCTCGTCTCGACGGCCAAGGCACCGCTCTTCTCGATCGACGTCTCAACGTTCGTCTGGCAGGGCTTCCTCCAGGAGGCCAGCGCGAAGTGGCCCGTCTCGGATTTCACGCCGCCGGCCGGCGGCCTTGTCCAGGCCGAGATCGACCCATGGACCGGCCTCGTGGCGACGTCGGGCGGGCCTTCGGTCAAGGAATGGTTCATCGCGGGCACCGAGCCCCGTGACCGGCTCCCAACCGGGGTCTGCGGCTCTGCCGTGCTCGACCAGGTGGGCTACGAGAAGCAGTTCAGCAACTGGCTGGCGGCCGATCGAGACTGGCTGAAACGGGCCGAGAGCGGCCCGGGGACCGCCGGAGGCCCGAACAGGTCGCCGACGGCCTACTTCTACAACGGGCAGTTCAAGCCGTACGGTTCGTCCTGGGGACCCCTGTCCGGCGGGGAAGGCTGCGCGTCACCCAGCCCGTCGCCCAGCTGCATCCCATTGCCCACCCCGGATGAAAACGGGGTCATCCCGTCGCTGGAGATCCCATCCCCGGAATCCTCGCCAGGCGGCTCCGAAGCCCCGATCGCCGTCCCCTGTCCTCCGGCCTCCGAGGCACCGTCGGTTTCGCCTGAGGCCAGCCCATCGGATCTGCTGTCGCCATCCCCCGAGATCACGGCGCCGCCCTCATTGGAGATCACGCCGCCGCCGGAGATCACGCCGCCGCCCGAGATCACTCCCCCGCCAGCCGCCAGCCCGTCCGCCGGATCGTCGCCCCTGGCCCAGCCCAGCCAGTGACCGGGCGCGCCGCCCGAGATCGGTCTT